>JAYVVY010000359.1:0-3835 GCA_043786575.1 Ilumatobacteraceae bacterium | reverse complement strand
TGCGCATCATGAGGCGGCAGCGTCGTGGTGTCGGCACCATGCGAGGTAGTTCAGCACATCAGCGGGCTCGATGCGATGATCTGCGCTGCCGTACTGCGTGACCATTCGGAACGCGAGGTAGTCGCGGCTGGGAACCGGCAGGAACGGACGGCGTTTCCACCACCCACGCGGCGTGGTGCGTCGCCATTGGCGCAGCGCTGTGCCCCACAGGCGCGGCCGGGCGGCGACAGCCACCCCAACTTGCGCGACGTCGCTGGCCCGGACCCGCTGGCTCACACGCGCGGTTCTTTGGGCAGCCCCAACACCATCTCACCGATGATGTTGCGCTGCACCTGTGACGAGCCGGCGTAGATGGTGCCGGCGCGAGCATTGAGGAAGGTGCCGACCCAGCTCCATGTGCTGTTCGGTGCGCCTGCATCGTCAGCGCTGAATGCACTGGAGGGGCGCCGACCCGTGGGCGTCATCGCCTCGGCGCCGATGATGTCGAGCGCGAGTTCGGTGATCTCCTTGTGATACTCGCTCCAGTACAGCTTCGAGATCGCGGCGTCGGGGCCGGGGTGGTGGCCGGCGAGGAACTGCGTGAGCACGCGCATGCCGTTGAAGCGCATGATCTGCACTTTCGCGTAGCACTGCGCCAGCCGCTGGCGGATACGGGGGTCGTCGGCGACGCCGTACTCCTTGGCCAGCAGCAGCAGCCGATCGACCTCGGCCTGGAAGCGGATGGGGCCGGTGGCCGCGGCCTCGCCGCGCTCGAAGCCGAGCAGCGTCATCGCGACGGCCCAGCCGTTGTTGAGACCGCCGATGACCTCGCCCTTCGGAGCGGTGGCGTCGGTGTAGAAGACCTCGTTGAACTCGCTCTCGCCGCTGATCATGCGGATGGGGCGCACTTCGATACCCGGCTGACGCATGTCGACGAGGATGAACGAAATGCCCTTGTGGCGTGGTGCGTCCGGGTCCGTGCGGGCCAGCGTGAAGATGTGGTCGGCGAGGTGACCGGCGCTGGTCCAGATCTTCTGACCGTTGAGAATCCACTGGTCGCCGTCAAGCTGCGCCTTCAGGCCAAGGTTGCTGAGGTCGCTGCCGGCATTGGGTTCGCTGTATCCCTGGCACCACACGTCGTCGCCGCTGAGAATACGCGGCAGGTAGTGCGCCTTCTGCTCGTCAGTGCCCCATTGCAGCAACGTGTTGCCCAGCATCTGGATGCCGAACACGTCGTTGGGGCCACCAGTGGGAACACCGGCCTTTGCAAATTCTTCGCCGATGATGACCTGCTCGAGCGCGGACAGGCCGCCCCCGCCATAGGCAACGGGCCAACCCGGCGCCAGGTAGCCGGCGCCGTACAGCGTCTTGCGCCATTCGGTCACAAAGTCGACCAGCTCCTGGCCATCAAGTTGGCCCATCCCGCCCCAGTTGGTGGGCAACTTCTCGGCAAGGAAGGCATGAACCTTCTCGCGATAGGCCTCGGCGTCAGCGCTGTACTTCGGATGCATGCCGCGATGTTACCGCGTGGTAGCCACCGCACGAGATTCAGCGCCAAACGCTCGCACCGGACCTGCTAACGGTCGATGCGGGCCAGAGCAGCAGCGCCGACGAGCGGTGCCAGTTGGCCGAGGCCAGCGGGCACCACTTTGAAACCTTGGATGAATGCAAGGCGCGCACGCTGGTCAAGCTCGGACTGTGCCGCACCAAAGAACGGCTCTCCGAAACCAAGGGCAACCGACCCGCCAATGACCGCCAGCTTCAGGTCGCAGATGGCACCTAGCGACGCCAATGCACGACCGGTGAGAATGCCAGTGCGTTCGACGATGCTCTGCGGGGCTCGTTGCGGCGGGCGACCAGTTTCTTCCTCGATTGCCCGCCCGCTGCAGTACGCCTCCAGGCAGCCCTTCCCGCCGCACGAGCAGTCGCGACCATCAGGTTCCACAACCATGTGACCAATGTGGCCGGCGTTGCCAAGGCGTCCTTCCAACAACGTGCCACCGCTGACGATGCCCCCGCCCACGCCGGCACCCATCACCACGGCAGCGAAGTCGTTGATGCCCACCGCTGCTCCACACCAGGCCTCACCCAATGCCACCGTCTTCGCGTTGTTGTCAACGACGGTGGGCAGCTGTGTCAGCGCCTCGAGTTCCGCGGCCAGCGGGAACGCTTTCCACGACGCGATGTACAGCGGGCTGACTGTGCGTTCGGCGGGGTTCATGGGGCCGCCACAGCCAACGCCGCACCCGACCGGCCGTGTGGGCGCCGCCGCCAACACGCGCAAGACCAGCCTCGACAACGCCGCCCACACCTCACGGGGTGGAGTGGCAATTCGGTCGCGCACGAGGACATCGCCGTGCTCGCTCACCACGGCGGCCGCAAGTTTGACCCCACCAACGTCGATGGCGAGATAGCAGATGCTCACGCCGACGACCGTAGCGGCCCAGCGCAGACACGAAGCAGCGCGGCCGACTTTGCCGCTCCTGAACGCCAACACCCTGCGACTGGGTCTACCCTTTCAGCCGTGACGGCAGCCCCCACCGAGTTCACCTCCAACCCCGCTTCGTCGTCCGAGACAGCGGGCAGGCCTTCGCCAACGTTCGCGCAGCTCTTCGACGCGATCGCCGGCAACGTGTCATCCGTCGTGCACGGCAAGCGCGACGCCGTCGAACTTGCCGTGATGTGCCTGCTGGCGGAAGGCCACCTGTTGATCGAGGATGTGCCAGGAGTGGGCAAGACCAGCTTGGCCAAAGCGCTCGCCGCGTCGATCGATTGCACGTGGAAGCGCGTGCAGTTCACCCCCGACCTGTTGCCCACCGACCTTGTGGGCGTCGGCATCTTCCAGCGCGCCACCGAAAGCTTCGTCTTTCAGCCCGGTCCGCTTTTCGCCAACATCGTGCTCGCCGACGAGATCAACCGGGCGTCGCCCAAGACCCAGTCAGCGCTGCTGGAAGCGATGGAAGAACGACAGGTCAGCGCCGACGGCGTGAGCCACCAGCTACCCAACCCCTTCATGGTGGCAGCAACCCAGAACCCCGTTGAGCAGGAGGGCACCTACCGCCTGCCCGAAAGCCAACTCGACCGATTTCTCATGCGTCTCTCCCTCGGCTACCCAGGGCGAGCGGCAGAACTTGCGATTCTTGACTCGAACGGCGCCGCCGACTCACTCTCTGCGCTGCGACCGGTGGTCAGTGCGGCCGAAGTCGTGCAAATGTGCGCAGCGGTGCGCACCGTCCACGTCGCCGACGTGTTGAAGGGCTACATGGTTGATCTGGCCGAGACCAGCCGCAGCCACAACGGCATGCTGCTGGGGCTTTCCCCTCGCGCCACGTTGCAACTGGCGCGCGCCACTCGCTCGCACGCCGCAGCACACGGGCGTGACTACGCCATCCCCGACGATGTGAAGGCGGTCGCGATCGCGGTGCTCGCACACCGCATCGTGCTGCGCCCGGAAGCTGCCTCGAGAGGCCTCACCAACGAGGGTGCCATTCACGAACTTCTGGCGGCGGTTCCCGTACCGGTTGGCCGCTGATGCCAACACGCCATGGCTGGGCAATGGTCGTGGCGGCAGTCGCCTCCATCGCGGCCGGCCGAGTGTTCGGCCTGATGGAGTTATTCGTGGTTGGGGTCGCGCTTTTGGCGGCGTTCGGCTTTGCTGTACTGGTTGTCAACCGGCCACTTCCGCGCATTGACGTCCGCCGTATTGCGCGACCGACGACGGTGTCGGTCGGCGAACCCGCGCGGGTCGATCTGCAGGTTGCCAATCGGTCTCATGTGCGCACGCCGCGGCTGAAACTGTGGGAGCCGGTTGGCGACAAGGGTGGCGCCCCGATGCAGCTGGCACCGCTGGCCGCCG
>JAYVVY010000358.1:0-14917 GCA_043786575.1 Ilumatobacteraceae bacterium | reverse complement strand
CGCAATCTCGACTGCTGCGCGCGCCGTCATGCGAGTGAGCTCACTGTGCGTTCCATTGCGGGGCGTCAGTTTCGCAGCGCCAATACCGAAGCCGAAGCTTTGCTTCAGCGGCGGCCAACGGGTTGGCGCGCCCAGCCTTGAGGCGCATCAGCGTTGCGGTCACATTGCGCATCTCGGCCAACGACTGCGCTAGCGGATCGTCAAGCAGTGACTGGCCATAGCCAGCCGCGAACCGTTCGTAGGCGGTCGGGTCACCGCCCCACACCTGCGACCATGTCATCAACATCGCATGGTCCCAGGCGGCCGGGGCATGACATGCGAGGTCCCAGTCCAGCAGCACGGGGCCATCGGCCGACTGGATGATGTTGCCCGGATGCACGTCGCCATGACACACCACCCGTGCACGTACTCGCGAACGCCAGTCGCCGTGCTCGGCGATCGCAGCCGTCAGCCCGGCACGTGCGGCGACGTCCAACAGGTCATCAACGTCGGCCAGCACGGTGGCCGTGTCCCACCACGGAAAGTCGTCGCACAACGGCAACGGATAGTGGCCGCGCACCTTACCCACCGGCCATTGATGCACTCGCCAAATCTGTTCGCCAACCGCGGCCCAATCGACGTCACCGACCGCCTGTATTCGTTCGATTGCAAACACGGCCAGGTCCCCGACACACACCGGTTCAGGGTGCACCAGCCGCGGCACCCGCACTCCCTGTTGCTCGAGCTGCCCCATCAGCCACGTGGCCTGCGCCGGCGGAGCGGTGGGGTGCGAGACGCGCAGTATCACGTTCTCGCCAGCTAGGAACAGGGCGTTCATTCCCGTGCGCAGGTGGCGGGGTGTCGGCAGCCCCCATTGAATGGCAGCGTGAGAGGCAGCGGCCGCGGCCGCGTGGGCGTCGCCCGGTGGCTGCACCACGAACGGCAGATCGTCAGGCATGCACACCAGGGTTGAGCCGACCACTCGGGTCGAACTCGTGCTTGATGGCCAACGCCAGCGCCGCCTCACGCTCGGCCGGAGCCTCGGGGGCGTACGGCTCGGCGTGGTGGACGATTCCGACGCCAACCTCAGCAACAAAGTCGCCAGTCTGGGCCAACACGTCTGACGGCTTGACGCTACGTCGGCTCCCGCTGGGCAGAGCGGGCGGCCCGGCGCAGGCACTCAACCCGACAGCCGCGGCCTGGTCGGCGACGTCGGTCGCGTGCCCCTCCAACAGTGCGAAAAGCGACGCTCCGTTCCACAGGACGCTGATCGGCTTGTAGAGCCCACTGAACACGGCGAACGGGTCGGTGGTCTCGAGGCTGAACCACTGCGAATGCTGCGGCAACGGACGGGTACGGACAATCACCTCGCCGACGAAGCCGAGGGCGCCGCGTGACCCAACCAAAAGTCGACAGAGATCGAAGCCGCTGACGTTCTTGACGGTCGGCCCACCAGCCTTGACGACCTCGCCCGCACCTGAGACATAACGGGCCTGCAGCAACGTGTCGCGCACAGGCCCGTAGCCCAATCGACGATGGTCGCTGCGACCGACGGCCAGCGCACCGCCCACGGTGCCGCCGGCGGGCAACGCAACCGTCTGGCCAAGCGCCGCCAGCGCTGCCACCAACTCGTCCACCGTAGTTCCCGCGGCACAACAGACGATCATCTCGTCGGGCTGCATCCACTCGATGCCCGCGGGTGGATGAACGCAACGCGCGCCTTCGACCGCACCACCACGGGTTCCAAGACCGCTGATCGTGACGGGCCCATCCGTTCCCACCTCATCGGCAAACGACGACAGGTCGATCACACCCACGCCCCGTCGGGTACGTGCTGTACATCGCCACAGGCTGCGGCCGAGGGCAGCACCTTGAACGGATTGGCCAGGTCGAGCGGGTCGAACGCACGCCTCATCGCAGCCTGCGCAGCGAGGTCCGCGGGAGCGAACATCAGCGGCATGAAATCGCGCTTCTCCAAGCCAATGCCATGCTCACCGCTGAGCACTCCCCCAGCCTCCACCGAGGCCCGCACGATCTCCTCGCCGGCAGCGTGCACGCGCTCCATCACACCGGGTTCGTTCTTGTCGAATACGAGCAGCGGGTGCAGGTTGCCGTCGCCCGCATGGAAGACATTCATCACCAGCAGCCCGTGGCGCTCTGTGATCTCGTAGACCTTGCGCAGCACCTGGGGCAGCATCCTGCGCGGTACCACCGTGTCGTGTAGGTAGTAGTTCGGCTTGATCCGTGCGATCGCCCCGAACGCCGTCTTGCGTCCCTTCCACAACAGCGCTCGCTCGGCTTCGTCCTGCGCAATGCGAACCGTGCCGGCACCGTGTGCCATCCCGATTTCAACAATTCGAGCGACGTCGGCCTCCAGTCCGTGTGGCAGGCCAGCGACCTCCACCAGCAAAACCGCGGCAGCATCCACCGGCAGCCCGGCGTGGATGTATTTCTCCACCGCCTGCACGCACAGTTGGTCCATCATCTCCAGCGCGGCTGGCACCATCCCGTCGGCGATGATCGCACTGACCGTCTGCGCACCGGCCTCGACCGTCTCGAAATCCATCAGCATCGTGCGCACCGCTGGCGCGTTCTGGGTGAGACGCACGCAGACCTTGGTGGCGATGCCGAACATGCCCTCACTACCCACGAACGCACCACGCAGATCAAAGCCCTCCGGTTCGGGCCGTTCACCGCCCAGGTTCACCACGGTGCCGTCGCTGAGCACCACTTCGAGCGCCAGGATGTGCGCCGCGGTCACACCGTCACTGAGGCAGTGGGGGCCACCCGAGTTGTTGGCAACATTTCCACCAATGCTGCAGCTCTGCTGGCTGCTGGGATCTGGCGCGAAGTGCAGACCATATTTGGTGACCTGGCGGGTGAGATCGAGGTTGAGCACGCCGGGCTCGACCCATGCGAACCGATTGTCGGCGTCAACGGAGAGCACCCTGTCCATCTTGGTCAGCGTGATCACGAGGGCGTGGTCCAGCGGCGTGGCGCCCCCGGCCAGGCCGGTACCTGCGCCGCGGGCCACGAATGGAATTCCGTGCCGGACAGCGGCACGCACGCACGCCTGCACCTCGGCGGTGGTCAGCGGAAAGCAAACGATGCCCGCCGAGCCGGAAATGTTGGACGCGTCACGCGCGTACAACCCGAGTTCGGTGGTACCGGTGCGCACTCGATCCGGCGCCAGTGCAGACCGGAGATCGGCGGCCAGCGCCGTCAGTACGTCAGCCGGGGCCGCTACCCCGGCGCTCATGCGCGACGACGGCGGGCTGCGGCCTCGTGCTCGTCGCGTACCTGCTTGAGCACGATGATCTGCCCGGCCTCCACCGGTTGACCATCCACCAACACCGTGTCGCCCTCGTCGAGGTCGTCGGCGAGGCTGCTCGCTCGCCCATCCAGTCGGGCGCGCAGCTCAGCTTCCTTCGACCGCATCGCCCGCTTGCCTTCATTGACGGCTTCGCGAACGCGATTGGTGGTCTTCTTGGCCACATTGGACGGAGAGATCTCCGATGCGACTGCCTTGACCTTCTTCTTCGCAACGCTGGCGCCGGCAATGCCAGCGGCGGCGCCGCCCACAAACCATGTCAGGCGCTTCATCATGCGATCTTCCTGTCCTTGCGACTGAGCCGGCGAACTGCGCGTTTGGTTCCGGTTCCGATGGCCACAGTCTTGATCACCGGAGTGGAGAACGCAGCGCGCGTCATCCGCCGCCCGCCGGCCATGGCGCTACTGATGGCCTCGGCCGAGCCAAGCACACGATCGAAGCGATCAAGATCGTCGCGAGCTTCGTCCATGGCCGCGCGGGCCTCGGCTGTCGACGCGCTGAGCTCACGAATGAGAGGGCGGGTCTCCGCCCGCAACGACTCGACTTCACCCCGAAGTGCCTTGAGCGAATCCAGCACTCGCGTCAGCACGACGACCAACGCCGCGAAACCGATACAACACAGCACCGCCGCCATCAAAACGGCGAGTTCACCTGCGGTCATTGTCCTGCCTCCATTCGCTTCTCCATCCGCTCGGCCACACGAGCTTCCGCACCATGGTTCGTCGGCTCGTAATAGCGCTTGTCGGCTTGCTCCGCGGGCAAATACTGCTGCACGACAAAGCCATCCGGGTAATCATGAGGGTAGTCGTACCCCACCCCATGGCCCAGGCTCTTCGCACCCTGATAGTGCGCGTCGCGCAGATGTGGTGGCACCTCGCCCACGGCCCCGGCCTGCACATCCGAGCGCGCATTCCAGATCGCAAGCGCAGCCCTGTTGCTTTTCGGTGCAGTTGCGAGGTGGATTGCGGCCTGGCTCAGGTTCAGCTGTGCCTCCGGCAGACCGACGTGCTCTAGCGCGTGGGCAGCGGCGACCGCGACCTGCAGGCTGCTGGGGTCGGCAAGGCCAACATCCTCGCTGGCGAAGATGATCATGCGGCGGGCGATGAAGCGAGCATCCTCGCCAGCCTCCAACATGCGCGCCAGGTAGTACACCGTTGCTTGCGGGTCGCTGCCGCGCATGCTCTTGATGAATGCGCTCACCACGTCATAGTGATCGTCGCGCCCGTACCGCAGCGCGCTGGTCCCGAGGGCCGACTCAACGTGTTCCAACACCACCTCACCCGGGTGGGCCAGCGCCACGGCGACTTCCAAGGCCGTCAGCACCTGTCGGCCATCGCCCCCCGCCCGGTCTGCGAGATAGATGATCGCTTCCGGCGTTGCCGTGCGCCCTTCGGCTTCCAAACCACGCTGGATCAGGGTCTCGATGTCGGGCCGCGTCAGCGGCTCCAGGCGAAACAGTGTGCTGCGGCTGCGGAGCGGGGCGTTCACCTCGAAGAATGGGTTCTCGGTGGTGGCGCCGATCAGCGTCAGCGTCCCGTCCTCCACTGCCGGCAGCAGCGCGTCTTGCTGTGCCTTGGAGAAGCGATGAATCTCGTCGAGGAAGAGGATGGTGCCGCGCCCGTGTTCGCCCAGCCGTTGCTTGGCCCGCTCGATGATCTCGCGCACGTCTTTCACGCCTGCGGAGACGGCCGACAGCTGCTCGAACGCACGCTTGGTGCTGCCCGCAACGGCCAGCGCCAGCGTGGTTTTGCCGGTGCCCGGCGGCCCCCAGAAGATGGCGCTGGTCAACCGGTCCTGCTCGACCAGCCGGCGCAGCGGCTTGCCCGGCCCGACCAGGTGGGTCTGCCCGACAACGTCGTCAAGCGTCCGCGGCCGCAGGCGCGCGGCCAGCGGCGCCTGCGATCGCAAGCGGTCTTCGGCAGCAGCACTGAACAGGTCGGACACACCGTCGACGGTACCCCACCACTCACCCAAAGCGAGTGCCACGCGGCCTGTGCGAGTGCTTCGGCGCCATGCGAGATGCGGACAGTGTGAGGCAGTTAAAGGGTGCCTAGCACTCGTTCGTATGGTGGGCGGCGCCACTCCATCACATGGCCGACGAGCCACGCCGGCGTGACCCACTTCCAGTTGATGAACTCACTGCCGTCGGGCGTCGGTACAACCTCGGCGGAGAGCGCGTCGAAGAGAAACCAGCGCTGTACCTGGCCGATTCGGTTGGCGGTCCCCGCTTTGAACCGCTTCAGGTCGTCTGGCCACTCGTAGGCAAGCCACTCAGGGAACTCAGCGCGGGCGATGACGTGTGCTTCGCCAAGCCCGGTTTCCTCCAGCAGCTCACGCCACGCGCCTTCTATCGGTTGCTCGCCAACCTTCAGCCCACCCTGCGGGAGCTGCCAGCTACCGGGCGCGTCAGCCCGTTCAAACGCCATCACGTGCGTGAGATCTGGGCTGCGAACCACAATCACCACTCCAGCCCGAAAATGACTGCTCCCCATGCCCGTAACCGTACCCCGACACCCGCGTCTGAGCACTTCGGCTCGCCTGGCGGGCGCAAGCGCACAGACGGTTCGGACACCAATCCGCGTCTGAGCATTTCTGCCCGAATGGCGGGCGCAAGTGCTCAGACGCGATTCATGAAGCGACGAAGAGTCGTCTCGATGACCTGGTCCGTCATACGCCACGTGAGCTCAATGGGAGTCCAACCGTCAAGGACAAGCTCGTTCTGCCGAGTTGCGTCATTGTCGAGATCACTGGAGAGCTGATGCCATCCGAATCCGTTGCCCTCGAGGTACAGCCGTCGCTCGGGCCACGCGAAGTCGACTCGATAGCGGGCGCTGCCGTAGCTGACTCGATGCTGTTGAGTCGGTGCGGGTAGGCCTGAACGCATGATGATGCGCGCGAGGCGACCCTCCAGCTCGCTCTCCCCTGGGTCGTAACCAGGGATCCGATCACGAAGGACACGCTGGAGCTTGCGAACCGACCTGCCAGGTGCAGGCCGAGTGCGACTGACGCGGCCACGGAAATCGTCCAACCGCAGCATCTTGTTGCGGAGGAAGTAGTCGACCAGCTTGCCGAGCTCCGCCACCGTCAGCCTTCCGCTGAGGTCGAGTACCGTCCGCAGTGGCGACGTGCAGCGAAGACCGGTTCGAGTCACGAGGTCGCCCTCCTCCAGGGTCGCGCTCCGATGGGCCTTCACACCCGGTAGCCGGACCACACGTGCAGGCGGGCCACTGACATTGATGTGGTCATCGCTGGGACACGGCGCCCCGAACAACCAAGCCGCCGTGTCGTGCGACAGGCCCACGTCTTCGGGCACCGTCAGCTCGACGGCTCTGATGGCTTGACGACGCGTCGGCGGTGCACCACCGATTGCGCTGACGCCGCGACGAATCGCCCGGGATCGCCCACTGGTCCTTCGTCGACTCAGTTGCTGGCGGCTGAGCCCTGCTGCCCGCGCCACCTCGGTACTGAACACACCGTCATGATGTTCCGCCCACTGCTCTGGAGTGGGTGGTTGTTCGTCGTCGTTGTTCTCTGGCCGCATCTCGCGCCCCCTCTTGCACCGCGTCTGAGCACAACCGCTCGCATAACGGGCGGAAGTGCTCAGACGATGAAGGTGTGGGGGAAGTCGCGGGCCGAGTTTGGGCCGATACGGACTGGCTAGGCCTTCGGGGGGAGGACTCGGATGCCCAACTCGTCGAGCTGCTTTTGGACGACGGGGGTGGGCGCGTTGGTCATCGGGTCGAGACCGGATTGCGTCTTCGGGAAGGCGATGACCTCACGGATGTTTTCCTCGCCGGCGAGGATGGCGACCAGACGATCGATACCAAGCCCGAAGCCGCCGTGCGGCGGGGCGCCGTACTTGAACGGATTGAGGAAGAAGCCGAACTTCTTCTGAGCTTCGTCGTCGCTGATACCCAGCAGCGCGAACACGCGGGCCTGCAGCTCGGGCTGGTGGATCCGGATGGACCCCGAACCAAGCTCCCAGCCGTTGAGCACCAGGTCATAGGCCTGGCTGCGTACGTTCATCGGGTCGACTTCCAACATATGGAGGTCGTCGGGGTGTGGCTGAGTAAACGGATGGTGCGCGGGGATGGGGCGGCCGCTGACGGAGTCGACACCGACGAACATCGGAAAGTCGACGACCCACACGTAGCGATAGGGACCCTCGTACACCGGCGGTCGGCCGAGGTCGTTGCGCAGCGTGCCCAACACGTCGCAGGTCATCATCCACTCGTCAGCGACGATCAGGATCAGGTCGCCTGGCTTGGCGTCGAACGTGTTCTTGAGAGCGGTCTGCTCGACCTCGCTGAGGAACTTGGCGACAGGCGATTCCAGCGTGCCATCAGCAGCAACCTTCAGCCACACCAGGCCCTTGGCGCCGATCTTCTTGGCCTTGTCGGTCATGCCGTCCAGCTTGTTGCGGCCGAACTCCTCGGCCTTGCCGACGGCGTTGATGCCCTTGATGCATGCAGCGCCAGCGAACGCCTTGAATTCTGTGGCGCTGAACACCTCGGTGAGATCCTGCAGCTCCATGCCGAAACGAAGGTCTGGCTTGTCGATACCGAAGCGGTTCATTGCGTCGTGCCAGGTGATCTTCTCGATCTCGCCCGGGTCCTGACCTGCGGCCTTCGCCGCCGCAAGTACCGCGGCGCCGATGGCCTGGTGGACGTCGTCTTGGTTGACGAAACTCATCTCCGCGTCGAGCTGCATGAACTCGAACTGGCGGTCGGCTCGCAGGTCTTCGTCGCGCAGACAACGAGCCAGCTGGTAGTAGCGGTCGATGCCGGCCACCATCAACAGCTGCTTGAACAGCTGCGGGCTCTGCGGCAGCGCGTAGAACGAACCTGGCTGCTGTCGGCTGGGCACGATGAACTCGCGGGCGCCCTCGGGCGTGCTGGGTACCAGCATCGGAGTTTCGACCTCAACGAAGTCCTGACCCTCCATGGCGGTGCGAAGTGCACTGTTGACCGCGGCGCGCAGGCGCAGATTCTTCTGCATGCGCTCGCGGCGAATGTCGATGTATCGGTGCTGCAGGCGGGTGTTCTCCGCCACCTGGTCGGCGCGCTCGTTGACGGGGAACGGTGGCGGCTCGGCGATGTTGAGGATCTCGATGGTGCAGTCCTGCAGCTCGACACCACCGGTGGCGAGCCCTGCGTTGACGTTCTCAGCCGGTCGGGCGGCGACTACGCCGGACACGAGCACGACGTACTCCGAGCGCACGTCGACCGCGTTGTCGACAACGGCCTGGGTGACACCGGTGTGGTCACGGATGTCGAGGAAGGCCAGCTTCTCGCCGTGCTCGCGGCGGGTGGCGACCCAGCCGGTGAGGGTGACCTGCTGGCCGATGTGCTCGGGGCGCAGTTCGCCGCACTGATGGGTACGCATGGACGTGGAGCTCATGAAAGGGCTTTCTGGAGGTAATCGAGGAGATCGGTTCGGGGGATGGTGATTTGTGCGCCGTCGCGGACATCGTTGCTGACGGGGTTGCCCTCGGCATCGAGGGTGCGCTCAGAGCGAAGCGGGCGGACGACGACAGTGCCGGCTTCGAGTTCGTTGCTGCCGATGATGACTGCGTAGGTGGCGCCGCTGCGGTCGGCGCCCTTCATCTGGCTCTTCATGCTGCGGTTCTCGAACGCCCGGTCGGCGCCGATGCCCAGCGCCCGCAGCCCTGTGGTGATCTGCATCGCTTCCAGACCACCCGTAGTGTCCACCACGAACACGTCGACCTCGGGCGCCGGGGTGGGGAACACACCCTCATCGTCGCAGGCGATGAGGGTGCGGTCGAGGCCGAGCGCGAAGCCCACGCCCGCCGTGGCTGGCCCGCCAAGCGATTCGACGAGACCGTCGTAGCGGCCGCCACCGCCGAGCGCGTTCTGCGCTGATTCCAGGGTGCCGCCCTGGTACTCGAACGTCGTCTGGCGGTAGTAGTCCAGGCCGCGAACCAGCTTGCTGTCGACCGTGAACGGAACACCGAGTGCAATGAGACCCGCCTGCACGGCAGCGAAATGAGCGGCTGCCCCGTCACTGTAGAACTCAGCAATCTGTGGGGCGCCCGCGACAAGCGCTGCATCCTGCGGTCGCTTTGAGTCGAGCACGCGCAAAGGATTCTTATGCAGCGTGACCTTGCTCTCCTCGGTCAGGTCGGCGAGGTTGGCGTCGAAGTACGACTTCAGTGCCTCGACGTAACGGGCGCGATCGTCGGGCTCGCCCAGCGAGTTGAGCAGCAGTGTGACCTTTGTGAGGCCGAGCGCACGAAAGAATTCCCAACCGAGGGCGATGATCTCGACGTCGAGGTACGGGTCGTCGGCGCCGAGTACTTCGATGCCGACCTGGTCGAATTGGCGGTAACGCCCGCGCTGCGGCTTCTCGTAGCGGAACTGCGAGCCGGTGTACCAGATCTTCCACGGTGTCGGTGGCCGATGCTGGACGAACGCCCGACAGATCGACGCCGTCAACTCCGGGCGCAACGCGACATGACGGCCACCCTTGTCGACGAAGTCGTACATCTCTTTGGTCACCACATCGGTGGCGTCGCCGATGCGTTGGAACACACCGAGGTCTTCCAGCAGTGGCGAGACGACCTGCCCATAACCAGCACCTTCAACCACGCGCGCGAAAACCTGCACGAAGCGGCGCCAACGGGCCGATTCGGGCGGAAGGATGTCGCGCATCCCCGGGCTTGTCTGGAACTCAGGCACAGCCGCCAAGGCTACCCGCCGCCCTTCCACCCCTCCCCGGCTTTACGTAAACACTGTCGGGCCCCTGACCTGCAGCTGCGAGTTCGGACCCTTGACACAAACGCGAAGTGACGTGCGTCGAGCTCTACTTGCCGGGGACGAGGCTCCTTCCACAGACCGACGGCGTCAGTCAGCTGGGCCGACAGTGCCAACTCGGCTTTGGTTCCTCGCAGTCGACGCCGTCGGGATACGGGCCTACAGCAAATCGAGCGACTACGACTCTGACCACGACTAGCCCTTGGTGTAGCTCACCTTCGCGGTCCCGCTGAATGTGAAGGTGTTGCCGTCGAGGTCGGTGAACGTCTGCTCCGCAACGGTGCAACTGTCCAGACGACCGTTCTTGGGCGCCACTTTCACCTGGTCCAGGTAATAGGTTTCGGGCGGCGGAGCGCCAACCGGGTCGAACACCTGCACGAAGTGGAACTCGTACGGCGTCAGGACGAGGTTGCTGCCGACGACCAGGGCGGGTGTCCATTTGCCGTCACCGGGGCTGTTGTTGAGCGTGAGTCGGCCGAGGTGGTCACAGATGACGTCGGTTGTTCCCTCTTTGGACGGGTCGGCGGATGCGGGAGTCACAAGAGCGAGCCCCGCCACCACTGCGACCCCTACGAATCCGATCTTCGTGAATCTCATTGGGTGTTCCCCCTGCTTCTTGACTGACGTGTGAAGTGCACTATCGGACCCCCAACTGAATGGAACACCCGCCATCACCCCATGTCAAGAGGTAGATGCTCGATGGTGTTCTATGCCACTTGACCTGCAGTGATGACCGCTAGCCCTTGCCGGGAACCAACCTGTAGGCGTCGTAGACCGCGTCGATTTGTTTGATGGTGCGCAGCACCGAATCGAGGTGCGAGGGGTCGGCCATCTCGAACTCAAAGCGCATTTTGGCAACGCGGTCGGACCCGGTATGGGTGCTGCACGAGACGATGTTGACGTGCTGTTCACTGAGCGAATTGGCGACGTCGCGCAGCAACTTCGAACGGTCGAGCGCGACCACCTCGACGCCGGCACGGAACACCGCACGAGATTGATCTCCGTCCCACTCGACGTCAATCAGGCGCGCGGCTTGCTCGGACATCAGGCTCTCGGCGTTGGCGCAGTCGGTGCGGTGCACCGACACGCCGCGCCCGCGCGTCACGAAGCCGACGATGTCGTCGCCCGGCACCGGTGTGCAGCAGCGCGACAACCGCACCAGCACATCGTCGAGGCCCTCGACGTGTACGCCTGCGTCGTTGCGCGGCCGGCGCGGCCCGCGACTACGAGGCAACACAGTGGCGGCAGGCTGCTCGGCATCATCGCCGCTGCGGAACGTACGAGCCACCTTCTGTGCGATCGAACGGGCGGACACGTGCCCATCCCCCACTGCCGCCAGCAGTGAATCCAGGTCCGCAAACGACGCTGCCTCGATCTCCTCAAGCACAGCCGGATTCGTCCACATTCGCTGGATGGGCAAACCCTCGCGGCGGAACTCCTTGATCAAGTCGTCGCGGCCGGCCTCGACCATGTCTTCGCGACGCTCGCGTGAGAACCACTGCTTGATCTTGTTACGAGCACGGGGCGACTCGACGAACTTCAGCCAATCGCGAGACGGACCCGCTGACTCGACCTTCGATGTGAAGATCTCGCAGGTGTCGCCGCTCTTCATCAGATGCGTCAAGGGCACCAGGCGGCCGTTGACCTTGGCACCGATGCATGCGTGCCCAACCTCTGTGTGAACCGCATACGCAAAGTCCACGGTCGTCGAGCCGACGGGCAAAGTGACCACCTTGCCCTTGGGGGTGAACACGAAAACCTCGTCCTGCTCCAGGTCGGTCTTCAGGTTCTCCATGAACGCGGCCGGGTCGCTGATCTCGGCCTGCCAGTCGATGATGCGGTTCAGCCAATCGATGTCGCTCGCCGCGCCCTCGTCCTTGTACGCCCAGTGCGCGGCGACGCCCCACTCGGCGCGCTGGTGCATCTCGCGCGTGCGGATCTGCATCTCGACGGCCTTACCGCCGGGGCCGATGACCGTGGTGTGCAAGCTCTGGTAGAGGTTGAACTTCGGCATTGCGATGTAGTCCTTGAAGCGACCTACCACCGGCTTGTAGCGGCCGTGGATGCAACCGAGAGCGGCGTAACAGTCCTTCACGGAATCCACGATCACACGCACGGCGATGAGGTCGAAGATGTCGTCGAACTCGCGGCCCTTCTGCACCATCTTCTCGTAGATGCTCCACAGGTGCTTGCCGCGACCGGTGACCTCTGCGGTGATGCCCAGCTCCAGCAGCCGCCCCTGCACCTCGGCGATTGCCTTCGCCAAGTACATCTCGCGCTCGGGCGAACGGGTTGCCACCAAGTGGTCGAGCTCTGCAAAGCGCTTCGGGTAGAGAGAGGCGAACGACAGGTCTTCCAGCTGTTGCTTCAGCTCCTGCATGCCGAGCCGGTGTGCCAACGGTGCATAGATCTCTAGCGTCTCGTGTGCGATGCGCTGCTGCTTCTCGCTAGGCATGGCGGCGATGGTGCGCATGTTGTGCAACCGATCGGCCAGCTTGATGATCAGTACCCGCAGGTCGCGCGCCATCGCCACCAGCATCTTGCGCATGGTGGCGGCCTGCTGCGCTTCCTTCGAGTCGAACTGCAAACGCTCGAGCTTGGTGACGCCATCGACGATCTGCGCGACCTCCGCACCGAAGCCCTTCTCGACGTCCGCGAGCGTGATCTCCGTGTCCTCAACAGCATCGTGCAGCAGCGCAGCCGCCAGCGAAATCTCGTCGAGCCCAAGGTCCGCGACAATCTGGGCAACCGCCAGCGGATGATTGATGTAGCTCTCGCCACTGCTGCGCTGCTGATGCCGGTGCGCTTGTTTCGCTGTCTCGTAGGCCCGGTTGATCATGGCCACCGATGCCTTGGGATGGCGGCGCCGGTACGCAGTGAGGAGCGGCGTCAGCTCCTCCGCGGTCGCGTTCTGATGGCGACGCCACGGCAGAACACGATCGACGGCGGCCATCAGTACGTGGCCAGGCTCTCGACCCGGTGGCCCTTCAATCGTTCACGGCCAGCGAGCTCATCAATCTCCAGCAGGAACCCGAGGCCAACGACCACACCCCCGAGTGCCTCGACCAGCCGACATGTTGCAGCCGCGGTACCGCCCGTGGCCAGCACATCGTCGATGACCAGAATCCGTTCGCCCGGGTGAATGGCGTCGCGGTGAATCTCCAGCTTGTCGCTGCCGTATTCGAGCTGATACTCCTCACGCACGACAGCCCACGGCAGCTTGCCGGCCTTGCGCACGGGGATGAAACCGGCGCCCATGCGGTACGCAACCGGAGCGGCGATGATGAAGCCACGAGCCTCCATGCCCAGCACCCTGTCCACCGGTACATCCTCGAACCGCTGGACCAGCTCGTTGATCGACTTGGAAAACCCTTCCGCATCACCGAGCAGTGGCGTGATGTCACGAAATGTCACGCCCGGCTTCGGGAAATCTGGGATGTCCCGAACGAGCTGTGTCATCCAGTGAGAATTGTTCGCCATAGGGCAAGGGTAACGCGCAGCGTCAGACGCGACGCTTCTTCTTCCGAGGGCGAGGCGTATGGGTCAGCAATGCCTCGGCACTGACGGGTGCACCGGCGACCACTGAGCTTTCCCCATGAGCGGCGCGGCGCTGTTCGCGACGGCCACCTGGGATACCGCCGTGCACAAGGCGTTCGAGCTCGGCGCCAGTGGCATGAGACCCACGCAGCGACTTGAAGCGCGGCTCGCGTTCCTTGGCGATTGCTACCAATGGCGAGGCCACGAAGATCGACGAGTACGAACCAGTGATGAGACCAACCAACAGCGCCAATGCGAACTCGCGCAACGTGACCGCACCAAGAATGCCCGAACCCAGAACCAACAGCGACAGCACGGGCAGGATGGCGGCGATGCTGGTGTTCAGCGACCGCATCAGCACCTGGTTCATCGACACGTTGAGAATGTCCGCGTACGGCATACGAGCGGTGGCGTAGCGCTTCTGGTTCTCCTGCACCTTGTCGAACACGACGATGGTGTCGTAGAGCGAGAAGCCGAGAATGGTGAGAAACGCGACAACGGTTGCTGGTGTGACAACAAAGCCGAACAGTGAATAGATGCCCACGCTCAACAACACGTCGTGCAACATGGCCGCGATGGCAGCGAGCGCCATTCGCCACTCCATACGCCAGGCGATGAAGCAAGCAACGAGCACGAGGAACACGACGAGGGCGCGGATCGCTTTCTCGGTGATGCTCTTACCCCAGGTGGAGCTGACTGCCTGGGTGCTGACAGATTCAGTTGACACACCGACCTCATCAGCAAACGCCTGCTGCACATCACGCCGGACTGAATCGGGCTGCTCGCCAACTTGCACTTCGAGGGTGCGGATGTTGTCGCTCTTGTTGACGTACGTCACCACCTTTGCGCTTGAACCATCAAGGCCTTGATCGTCCAGCACGGCCCGCGCGTTGGCTTCGGTCATCGTCGCCGACGGCACGGTCCAGACGACGCCGCCTTTGAACTCGAGGCTGAGGTTCAAACCGCTACCGATCAGCGACCCGACGCTGATCAGCAGGATGACAATTGAGAAGCCGAGGCCAATCCAGCGCCTGCCGTAGAAGTCGATGGCGGTTTCGCCGTGGTACAGGCGACCGAACACCCCGCGGCGATGTGCGACCTGGGGCGCATCCGATACACCGTTGATGACGGCATCGGCATCCCTGATGTCGTTGGTGTTGTCGTTGTCGATGTCGGTCATGACGCAACGCCGATCGGAGTGACTTCGATGCCCATCACCTTGCGGCGCTCCATCCATTTCGTGCGGGCCAACAGCAGCACCATCGGCCGAGTGAAGAAGTAGGCGACCAGCAGGTCG
>JAYVVY010000357.1:0-4086 GCA_043786575.1 Ilumatobacteraceae bacterium | reverse complement strand
TCGACGGTGGGTTCGTTGGCGGCCTGTTCGGGGATCTCGACGACGGCCGCGATGAGGCCGTCGATGCGGTCGGCCAACGACGCCGGGACGGTCATCGATGCCCACTGGCCCGAGTCTCCCGATGGCCAGAGTACGTACACGCCGTCGGTGTTGGTGGCCCTCCAACCGTCGTGGCCATCGACTGTGGCGTTCTCGATTGTGCCGACGGTTGCCAGCCTGAGGAATTGGTTGGCCAACGGCCCGACATCGAGGATCACTGCGCCGACGTCCGACGAGAACGGCTGCTCGTAGGTTGGACCGTCGTTGCCCGTGCCCATTCCTAGATACGACCAACCCTCAACTGGTAGCAGCCAGGGCAGCCCCGAACCCGGCTGCACCCGAGCGAGTAATTCGGCCTGCTGCTGCAGGTCGATGCCGTACGACGAAACCGCGACGGCTTGGTCACCGATCATCTGGTAACCCGCGAGTGATGTGTCGGCGGGCGCCATGTTCGGTGACCCCGGGCCACTACGCAGCATGAAGAGGCCACGCACCGGGTTGCCCAGGGCCCACACCACGCTCGTCTCGTTGGTTAGCGCATTCGGCAACGTCTCGACCTGACCGGGGGCCAGGTCTGACGCAATCAGGGTGTACCTCGGTGCCACCGTGCGGATGAGGACCGGTTCGGTCGCCGACGTGGTCGGCAACTCGGTGGGGACGCTCGCGACCACAGGGGCGTTGCTGCGGTTGATTGCAATTGCGGTCACGGCACCGACGATCAACACGACTGCGGCGGCTGCGGCCATCCAGCGGCCGGCGCTGACCTTCGATCGTGGCGCGTCCGCGGCGACTAGGCCGTGGGTCTCTGCACTTACTTCGTCAAGGGCGGAGCGCAGCCTTGTGATCAGTTCTTCGTCGAGTTGGTCGTTCATTCGGCGATCTCCTTCTTGAGGGCGGCGAGGCCGCGGTGCAGCAGGACACGCACGCTGCTGGGCGAGCAGTCGAGGGCGTCGGCAATCTGGTCGTCGGTCCAGTCGGCCCAGTAACGCAACGACACTGCCGCCCGCTGCTTGTATGGCAGCACAGCCAACGCATCGAGCATCTCGTTCGTGGCTGCGGTGTAGGTGGTGGGCTGGCCGGCGGTCACGCGAGCGACGCGGCGCCGTTCACGAATGTGCCAGCGATGCCATGACGCAGCACGGTTCACCACCGTTCGTCGGAGGTAGCCCGCGGGGTTGTCGAGCGTGGACAGGCGACGACCGACCGCGTCCAACGAGTCCTGGGCGATCTCCTCGCCGATCTCCGGCGAGCCGACGAGCGCGGCGGCCCAGCGAACGGCGTCGGCACGGTGAGTGCGGTAGAAGTCGTCGAATTCGCTGATGGCTGTCGTCTCCGCTCGCAAGCCAAGTGTGCCTGTCTGCATGTCCACCTTGACGCCACCGGGCACCGATCTGTTTCACTGGGCGCATGTTGCTCACCGAAATCGACCACGTCGCCATTGCCGTCCGCGACCTCGAAGCCGCCATCGACTACTACCAGCGGGCCTTCGGCGCCACCGTCGACCATCGCGAAGTCGTAGAGAGCGACGGTGTCGAGGAAGCGTTGCTGAAGGTGGCCGAGAGCTACATCCAGCTACTCACGCCCACCCGCGAGGACAGCCCGGTGGCGAAGGCGATCGAGAAGCGCGGCGAAGGCCTGCACCACATCGGCTATCGAGTGGTCGACTGCGGGGAGGCGTTGGCCGCAATGATTGCCGCCGGTGCAACCGCCATCGACAAGGCGCCCCGCCCCGGCAGCCGCGGCACGACGGTGGCCTTCATTCACCCGAAGGGCAGCTTCGGCACCCTCATCGAGCTCGTCCAGGAGTAGCCAGCCGCCTGCTCGCTGGCGATTCCACCTGTCCCCCTCCGCGCCCACGGGCGCGGAAGTGCGACGACTCTGTCCTGCTTTCGCGCCCGTGGGTGGCAGGTGAGTCAACACTGGCTGGGTTTCGCGCCCGACCCCGAACCTGTCGTTGGGGCTGGCAGGGTTTCGCCTCCTCACTCAGCCTGAACGATGAGGCCTTTGAGGTACTCGGCTTCGGGGAAGGGCAGGGGCACTGGGTGGTCGCTGGGTTGGTGGAGGCGGCCGATGATTCGTGCCTCGCGCTGCGAACCTGGGCGGCGGGCGTCGAGGGCGGCTCCGGCCACCACCTTCTGAAACAGATCCATGCTCATCGCGCCGCTGCACGACCACGTCATCAGCACGCCGCCCGGTGCCAGCAGCTTCAGCGCCAGCAGGTTGAGGTCCTTGTACGCTCGGGTGGCTTTGTCCAGTTGGCGTTCGGTGTTGGCCAGCTTGGGCGGGTCCAGCATGATCAGGTCGTACTGCTGGGCCCGGTCGCGCAGCCCGCGCAACGCGAGAAATGCGTCGGCTTCCATCAGCTCGCCCACATCGACGCCGTTCAGTTCACCGTTGCGCGCAGCCACAGCCAGCGCCGGGCCCGACGAATCGATCGACAGCAGTGACGATGCCCCGCCGCCGGCGGCGATCACGCTGAACGCACCCGTGTAGCTGAAGACGTTGAGCACTCGCCGCCCGGCCGCCCAGCCGGCCACGGCGCCGCGGGCGTCGCGCTGGTCGAGGTAGAAGCCGGTCTTGTGGCCGCCCGCTACCTCCACCGCGAACTGGTGGCCACCCTCGTGGGCCACGAGGTCGGGTGACGGCGCCGAGCCGCGCAGCAGCCCCACCACGGGCGGCAAACCTTCGCGCTCGCGCACGTCGGCGTCGCTGCGCTCATACACGCACGCCACGCCAGGGAGGGCGAACAACGCGTCGGCCAACACGTCGCGCCACGCATCGGCGCCGGCCGTAGTGAGCTGGCAGACGATGGTGTCGCCGTAGCGGTCGGCGATCAGCCCTGGTACGCCGTCGGCCTCGCTGAACACCAGCCGGGCCGAATCGGTGAGCCCGGAGGACAGCAACGCGAAGCGACGCGTAGCCGCGGCCGCCACACGCGCCGTCACGAAATCGGCGGTCACCGGCGCATCGGCACCGAACGTCCACATTCGGGCTCGAATTTGGGAGGCCGGGCTATATGCCGCCCACCCCATCTCGGCGCCGTCCGCGGCGCGCACGAGAACCGTCTCACCGGCCGCTGGCGAACCATCGACGCGAGCCACGCCGCCGCTGAAGATCCATGGGTGACGTCGAAACAGCGACCGCTCACGACTCGGTTGCAGCCACAGTGTTGCGTGTGCGGAACTCACGCCGTCACGGTAACGGAGCCGTGTCGTTGGACGTGCTGTCTCAGGTGAGCGAGAGCTCCGAGGGGCCGCCGTTGCTGACCAGCCAGCCGTCGTGCCGCATCTGTCGCTGCACCAGCTCGTCGATCTGCTGACGCAGCGCCATGTTCTCGTGGACGCAACCTTCCAGCGCGTGCAGCACGCCGTTCATCCGTTCCTCCATCGCCGCCATTCGTGCGGTGGTGTCCGATGGCGATGCGGTGCCGCTTGCGTGCGGGCGAGCATCGACGCCGTCGAGGCGATTGCTGACCTCTGAACGCAGACGGTCGAGCAACCCGATGATCGTGGATTGCGAGCGGTCCAGGTCTGCCCGCGACTCGGCTCGGGCCTGGTCGACGCCCTGTTGCGCCAGCGTCGCGTAGGCGGCGGTGGCGGCGTATTGCGCAAGAACTTGCTGCTCGACCTTGACCATACGATCGCGGAGCTCGACGGAGATCGAGGTGGCACTCTCGTCGGAGTCGGGTGCCAGGAACGGACGGCTCAGTTCATCCTCTTCCATCCAACGCTTCTCACTTCGACGCATGGCTGCCTACCCGTTCGTTTCATTGGGCCAAATGGCCGCTGTACAACGATCGTGATATCGGTATGTGGGGCTGTGTTCTTGAGCGCGATGGCTTGACGGAATGTTGAAAGAGAAATTCCTCAAGTCGGGTTGGGTGCAGTCCGAAACCTGTTCTGCGACCGCACCGCTCAAGCGGGTCGGCGTGCCAACAAATTCGCATCCATGCGGGAGGAATTCAAATGAGCCAAGACATCATTCAGACCGAGAAGAAGGACCGGGGCTTCACCCTCGTCGAGCTCCTCATCGTCATCGTCATCCTCG
>JAYVVY010000356.1:0-5180 GCA_043786575.1 Ilumatobacteraceae bacterium | reverse complement strand
CGCACTGGGCGGGCAGACCGCCGCCGAGAGCTACCTCAACACCGAGGCCATTCTCAACGCCATCGAGCAGAGCGGCGCCGACGGCGTGCACCCCGGCTACGGCTTCTTCTCCGAGAACGCCGATTTCGCCCGGGCCATCATCGCCAAGGGCGTGGCCTTCATCGGGCCGCCGCCGGAAGCGATCGACGAGATGGGCGACAAGGTCAGCTCGCGCAAGGCCGCTCAACGCGGAGGCGCGCCCATCGTTCCCGGCACCACCGAGTTCATCACGTCGGCCGACGAGATTCTCGCCTTCGGCAACGAGTTCGGTTGGCCGCTGGTCATCAAGGCCGCGTACGGCGGCGGCGGTCGTGGCATGAAGGTGATCCGCAGCGCCGAAGAGGTGCAGGAGGCAATGGACAGCGCCAAGCGCGAGGCCAAGGCCTTCTTCGGGCGCGACGAAATCTACATCGAGCGCTACCTCACCTGGCCGCGCCACGTGGAAGTGCAGATAGTCGGCGACCAGTTCGGCGAGGTGGTGTGGGTCAGCACCCGCGACTGCTCCGCCCAGCGTCGCCACCAGAAACTGATCGAGGAAGCACCCGCCACGCACATGGCGCCCGGCATCGAGGAGGCCATGGGCGAGGCCGCCATCAAGGCCGCAAAGGCCGTTGGTTACTACAACGCGGGCACTGTTGAGTTCATCTATCAGGACGAAGAGTTCTTCTTCCTCGAGATGAACACCCGCCTGCAGGTCGAGCACCCCGTCACCGAAGTCATCACCGGTATCGACCTCGTCGAGTGGCAGCTGCGCGTTGCCAGCGGCGAGCCGTTGCCGATGACCCAGGCCGAGGTGGCGGCCCGCCGCTACGGCCACGCAATCGAGATTCGCATCAATGCCGAGAACCCGGCCGGCGGCAAGTTCCTCCCCTCCCCCGGCACCATCACCAAGCTGGTCCCGCCCGACGGTTTCGGTATCCGCTTCGACGGCGGCTACGAGTCCGGCGACACCATCAGTCAGTACTACGACAACTTGGTCGGCAAGCTGATCGTGTGGGGCAAAGACCGCGCGACTGCCATCGCCCGCACCATCCGTGCGCTGGAGGAGATGGTTGTCGAAGGGGTGGCCACCACCATTCCTGCAGACCTCGCCATCCTTCGCCACCCCGATTTCCACGCGTTCACGCACTCCACCAAGTGGGTTGAGGAGACGCTGGACCTCTCGGGTATCGAGGCGGTCAAGCCTCCCGCCGCGGCCGACGATGAGGAAGCGGCGCTGGTGCAGCGCAACACCACAGTCGAGGTCAACGGCAAGCGCTTCGACGTCAAGATGTGGGTTCCCGACGCTCCGATCATGGCAGCTGGTCCGGCCAAGGCCAAGAAGCCCGCTCGAGCGGCCAGTGCCGCCGGCGCGGCCGGCGGCGGCAGCGGCAACGTCGAGGTGCCGATGCAGGGCACCATCGTGAAGGTGCTGGTAGAGGTCGGCCAGACCGTCGAGATCGGTCAGTCAGTGGTGGTGCTGGAAGCAATGAAGATGGAAAACCAGATCACCGCCGAGAAGGCCGGCACGGTCAAAGAGATCAAGGTCAAGGCCGGCGACACCGTCGGTGCCGGCGACGTCGTCGTCATCATCGCCTAATCGCGGTAGTTCGGGGCCGAACGTTGAATTCAATGGTCGCTACGTAGCAACCGTTGAATTCACAGTTCCGGGCTCGAGGGCGGCACATCTACCCGCTTGCCCTGGACGACGATGCTGCCCGCGGCTTTGTCGTGCACGCCCTGGCGCAGCGGGTCGAAGAATGCGTAGACGTACACACCAATACCCAACAACGGGCCGACTTGCGGAATGGCGCTGAGCGTGGTGGGCACCAGCGAACGCTGGAACGAGCGAACAAGACCGAGACCTCCACCGTCGACCACGCTGACGGCTCGCGTACGAGTGATCAGCTTGCCGAGCGTGCGGCCCCACAGCCAGACGCCAATCGTCTCGTAGGCCAACCCCAGCGACGTCACCGACACGGTGAACCACACGGCGCGGCCATCGGTGATGGCGTCCTTCGGTGCGAAACCAAAGGCAAAGAAGACAGCGAATACGGGACCGGTGATCACGATCTGGTCGACGATGATGCCGATCACCCGGCGGCGAAAGGAGGCAAGGTGGAGGCCGGCAGGAACAATCGGCGCAGCTTTTTCTTCGGTGCTGGTGAACATCAGTCGGCGGCTTCGGCCAGCGCTTCGGCCAGCGCCGGGTGCACGAGCAAGCTCTCCACGATGTCGGTGACCTTCAAATTGGCGGTCACCGCGAGCGCGATCACGCTGATCAGTTCGGCGGCATGACGGCCCACGATCGAGCCGCCGAGAACTACCCCGGTGGCCGGGTCGCTGATGATCTTGACGAAGCCCCGCCAGTCATTGTTGATCAGCGCCTTTGGCGTGCTGCTGAACGGCACCTTTGTGACACGAATCTTGCGACCAACGGCGAAGGCGTCCGCCTCGGCCAGACCGACGTCTGCAATCTCGGGCTCAGTGAAAATTGCGTTGGCGGCCTTGTCGTAATCCAGATGGCGGTGAGCAACCTTCTGCAGACCCATCACGTGCTCGGCCACCTTGCGACCCTGCATGCTGGCGACCGACGACAGCGGCAGCTTGCCGCTCATGTCGCCCGCTGCGTAGATGGTGGGCACATTGCTCTGGCAGTGGCGATTGATGACGACGTAACCGCTGGCATCGGTGTTCACGCCCGCCGCCTCCAGCCCCAGACCGTTGGTGTTCGGCACGGAACCGATGGCAAGTACCGCGTGCGAGCTGCGCACGACGCGGCCGTCGTCGCAACGCACAACCACCTCTTCGACGCCGGCGTCGTTGACGACCCGCTCGATGGCCGTTGCGCGTGCGCCCTTGAGCAGCTTCACGCCGCGCTGGAGGAAATCGTCCTCCAGCACCGCCGCAACCTCGGCGTCTTTGCCGGGAAGCACTTGCTGGCGGCTGACGACCAGGTTCACTCTGGCACCGAACGAGCTGAACATGTGAACGAATTCCACGCCGGTCACGCCCGAGCCAACAATGGTGACGCTCTCTGGAAACACCTTTGGCGGATAGCAGTCGCGGGTGACCAGGATGCGCTCGCCGTCGGGGTGGCACCAGTCGGGAATGCGGGGCCGGGACCCGGTGGCGATGAGGACTGCGTCGGCCGGGATGACGGTCACCGTCGGGGTGCCTGCCTCATCGACAACCGTGATCTCCACCTCGTTGGCCGACAGCAACTTCGCCGAGCCGTGAATCAGCGTCACACCTTGGCTGGTGAGCAGGTTGGTGGTGCTGCGCCCGAGACGCATTTTGATGCTCTCGATGCGTTCGGTGAGGGCCTCAACGTCGACTTCCGGAGCCTGCTGTTCCAAGCCCATGCCCTCCAGCCGACGGGTGAACGCAATTGCCCCGCCAGTGGCGATCATCGTCTTGGACGGAATGCAGTCCCACAGGTGGGCTGCGCCACCAATGACATCGCGCTCAATCAGCGTGACCTGCGCGCCGAGCCGAGCAGCATGGGTTGCTGCGGTGTTGCCCGCAGGCCCACCGCCGATGATCACAAATCGAGTCGCCACACGGCTGAGGCTACCCGCACCAGTGCGCGTGGGCCGCGGCTCAGGCCGCCGGCTCCACCGGCGTGAGCGACCAACGGATCAGCCGGGTCACTGCGGCGCCCGCCGGAGCCACCAGCACGGCTTCGCTCAGCGGCAGATACGGCAGTCGCAGCGGCCAGCGAGCCGACATCGGCAGCAGCGCGACCGCTGCGGACGCAAGCAGACCGTACGCCGGCCGTGCTGCCAGCGGCAGTGGCGGCTGGACGAGTAGGAACCGCGCTGCGTCGCGTGCAGCCTTCGTTCCCTTCAGCTCGTCGCGAAAGTCGCGGAACTCGGCGCGCAGCTGTTCGACGGTTGTCGGTGGGTGATTCACACCCAGCGCGGCGGCGACGCGCGCCATATCAGCCACGTACTCATCAGCATCGTCGGCGGAGAGCGGCGCTGCCCCATACCGATGGTACGCAGCCAGGAAACTGTCGACCTCACAGATGTGGACCCAACGCAGCAGGTGCGGATCGCCAGCCGAGTAGGCACGACCATCCGGGGCAATGCCGCGAACGCGACGATGAACCTGGCGGACGCGAGCTATCGACTCCTCCGCCATGGTCGCCGGGCCAAACGTGGTCGACGCCAGAAAGTCGGCCGTGCGCTGCAGCCGACCCCACGGGTCGGCGCGATAGTCCGAGTGGTTGGCGACGCCAGCCATTGCCAGCGGATGCAGCGACTGCAACAGCAGCGCACGTAAGCCGCCGACAAACATCGATGCATCCGAATGCACGCGGCGAATGACTCGGTCCTGTGCGAACCAACGCTCGCCCGGCGCATTCATCACCGCAGCCATTGCGGGCTCCGGGTCGTCACCGACGACCCGCGACCGAATCTGGCCGGCAATCCAGCTACGAGCGGGTTCCAACGGAGACGACATCGCTCACCAGTCTCCCATCACACCGATCGGCACGATCGGTCGGGCTAGGAGGTTTCTCAGAGGTTTCCGTGAACAGCCTTCCTCACCAGCTCTCGCCGCTACTCCTGCGAGAGGCCGTCGTCGGCGAACAGGGTTCCCCTGCTGGTCGACGACGGTGGCGCGTTCGCGCTCTCTACCTGTCCGTTGGGCAAGTTGGGGCAGTACTTCGAGGGATATTGCAACGTGTGACGGGCTTCGCCGACCCACTCGAAATGCATGCCGTCCGGGGTGAGGAAGTTCCCGCCCCAGGCAAAGTTGTGCTTGCGGAAGATGCGCACGATCCGACAATCCATCTGCGGCACGCAGCCTTGACAGTTGCTCGTGGTGTTGATGTCGATGGGCTGGCCCCACGAGTGACGCGACACCGAACCAAGGCTCTGTGTGATACGGGCGAGGCGCGCCTGGCCCGCAGAGCAGCCGCCAAAGGTATTCGAGTTCGTCGCGTCGATGCCGCCGGCTAGCCCGGAATCGACGACCTCCTGTAACGCCGCGTAGAGGTCTGCCTTCATCGTCTTGTTGCACATCGCACGAATTCCGGCGGGATAGTCCTCGCGAGCTGCGGGGAGATACGCGTCGCGCCAGACCGAGTCAACGGCGGTCCAGCCAAGGTCGGAAAGGTGTGCGTAGTCCATCTGAAACTCGCCGAGGAGGGCCTT
>JAYVVY010000355.1:0-11019 GCA_043786575.1 Ilumatobacteraceae bacterium | reverse complement strand
CGCGAGTCGTTCGATCAGGCGCTGGAGCTGATGTTCGCCTCGATGGACGGCCCACTGTCGGCCGCCGAGCAGGCTCGGCTCCGTCTACACCGCCGGGCCGACCAAACGGTGGTGCTGGCCACGTGGGCATCGGTGTTCGAGTCGACTCCCGAGGAGCTGGACGCGAGCGTGGAAGCGCTGGCGGCGGGCATCACTGTCCCGTACCTGTCGCTACACGGGATGGACCCGGGCGCGGACTACGGGCCGTGGCTGCAGCACCTGGTGCCGACCGCCACGGTGGAGGTCTGGCCGGACATGGGCCACTACCTTCACCTTGTCGACCCGCCTCGCTTTCTCGCTCGTCTGGCCGAGTTTGAGGCACAGGTTCGCGGGTGAGCCCAGCGGAGGCAACGGAGCTGACAGTGACAATCGATGGTGCAGTCGGGACCATCACCCTGGGCAGGCCGGCGAAGCGCAATGCCGTCAGCTACGAGATGTGGCGAGCGCTGGAGGCAGCGTGCGGGCGGCTGGCAAACGATGCCGCCGTGCGGGTGGTCGTGCTGCGTGGAGCAGGTGAGAATTTCTGCGCTGGCGCGGACATCACCGACCTGCTCGCGCCGCGCCGCTCGGGTGAGGTGTCCTTCATGGATGCCAATTTGGCTGCCGAGAACGCGCTGGCAGCGTTGCCCAAGCCAACGATCGCTGTCATCCAGGGCGACTGCATCGGGGGTGGCTGCGCTCTTGCGATTGACTGCGATTTCCGGTTGGCCGTTAACGATTCGCGTTTCGGGATCACGCCCGCCAAGCTGGGCATTGTGTACCCGACCTCCTCGCTGGAGCGGGCGGTCGCATTGCTCGGGCCAGCGGCAAAGCGGCTGTTGTTCACCGGCGATCTGATTGGCGCCACAGAGGCGTACCGCATCGGTCTGGTGGACGAGTTGTTGGCCGCCGACGCGCTCGAGACGCGCCTCTACGAGCTGTGCGCGACGCTGTCGCAGCGCTCGCTGTTGACCCAGGCAGCCACCAAGGAAATGATCGCCGCCGTAACGGAACACGGGGTCGTGTCCGCAGAGATGGCCCGGCGGTGGGCCGATGAGGTCACCAGCTCCGGGGAGATGGCCGAGGGGGTCGCTGCGTTCCAACAGCGTCGGCCTCCAGCGTTTCCGTGGCGTTCTCAGCTCGGGTGATGGTCCGCGTTGCTCGCAGGGTGCTGCGATTCGACGAGCAACACTCGCGCGTCGCTGCCCAGCGCCGAGCGGTAGCGGTGGGGGAGGTGCGCCGGGTACGACAGGAAGTCGCCGGTGGCCAGTGTGCTGCACGAACCATCGATCTCGACGTCGATCGGGCCGGCCAGCACGTAGAGCGCTTCGAAGCCATGGTGTTGCCACGGCTCGAGAAACTCGGTCGACAGGCCCACCAACTCCACGACGTGAAACGGCGCGCCGCCGGGCAGCAGCAGGCGGCGTATTGATTCACCGTCGGTGGCGATGGCCGGCACGGTGACGTCTGACGCGCGCGCCAACGTTGGATGGACTGCGGTGGCAGCGCCGCCGAACAATGCCTGGGGGGTCGTGTCGAGGGCGGTAGCAATGCGATAGAGCGACGACATTGACGGCTTGGCGCGGCCGTTTTCTACCTGCGACAGAAATGGCTGAGAAAGCTCTGCGCGCACCGCCAGCTCGACGAGCGTGAGCGACTTGGACAGCCGCAGCGACCTGATGGACTGCCCGACCTCGTCCCATCGCTCGACGCGATCGAGGCTCATGAGACCAGCGGCACCACTTCGTTGGCGAAACGATCCATCTGCTCGACTGCCTTGCTATAGGGGTCACCGATGAGGTGGGGGAACAGGGTCAGGTTCTCGACACCGAGCAGATCGCGCAGCTCCTGCACCTGTGCTGCCACACCCTCGGGGGTACCGACCAGAATGGTGCGCTGCTTGATCGACTCCTCCAGCGAGGGAATCAGACCCGGCTGCACGGGGCGGCCATCTTCGCCCATGTACCCGCGGCTCCAGCCGTAGGGGCCGAGGAACTTCCAGAACTCGTCGTGGCCGTTGCGGGCGGTACGCATGGCTTCCTCGTGCGTGTCTTCGATACGGATGCTGACTACCAACATGCGCTTGTCGCCGCGGGCAATCGGAGTCGGCTGGCATTGCTCGTACAACTCGCCGTAGCGATCCCACATGCGCTTGATGAAGGCTGGGTTCTGGTTCCAGAAGACGGCACCATGATCGACAGTGGGGACGTACTCGACGGTGGGCGGGCTGGTCACGGCCTGCCAGATCTCGTATGGGTAGATGGGGCGCGGGATCAGTGTCAGGTGCTGTACCGTCTCGCCGCGATCAGGGATGCCCGGCTGCGGGATCTGGAAGTACTTGCCGCTGAAGGCGAAGTTTTCCTGCGAGAGAGCCGTGCGGATGATCTCCATCGACTCCTCGAAGTACTCGCGGTTGCGAGTGTCGTCGGCGGCCTGGTCGGGGTTGTCGTGCGAGCCGATCGAGATGTGCTGGTCGTTCAGGTGCAGGATTTCGCGCGGCACCGTGCCGCGGCCAACGCCCAAGATGCCACGCCCGCCACTGAGGTTGTGCAGCGTTGCGAAGTCTTCGGCAAGGCGCAGGGGATTCCACTGCGGCACCACGTTGAACATTGCGCCGAAGCGGATGTTCTTCGTACGCGCAGCAATCCAGGCGCTGATGAGAAGGCCGTTGGGAATGACCTCGTAGCCCTCGTACTGGAAGTGGTGTTCGGTGGTCCAGAAGCTGTCGTAGCCGAGCGCATCCGCGGCGACTGCGGCATCGATGTACTTCAGCGTGGCATCCCAGCAGGCGGCGTTGTCGTAACGCCGATCCATTGGGGCGGGGGCGCCTGCCCCTGCGTCGGTCATCTCGACACCACCGAAGAAGAACGCTCCAAGTTTCATGGATGCGACCGTACCACGGCTATTGATATGGTCAATATTGAGCGCGTGAACGCTGTGTAAAAGCCCCGACCGCTGCCAGTACCGGATCGTCGGCCGCCGGTCGGGCGCGAAACCCAGACACATCCGGCGCCCGCAGCCCCCACGGGCGCGGAACCCGGTCGGGAAGGACCTGGTTTCGCGCCCGTTGGTGTGGCTAGAACCCTGCGCCACGTTGACGAAGGATCTGGCCCACGTCGTCGATGGCGTCGGCCAGGTTGCCGCCGACGTCGATCTTCGAGACCCGAGGAACCAACCAACCGAGAGTTCCAGCCTTTCGGTCTCGGTGCATGTCGCGATGCCGTTCCTCGAAGCCGTCATGCCATGTGGGGTCATCAACCTCGAGCCCGACCTTCCACTGCGGCCAACCGAAGTCGAGGTGGATCGTGCGGCCGGTGGGCAATGCGATCGGGCACTGCGTTGTCGGTGCCGGTAGGTGCTGACGCTCGACCTCCTCGAGCACTCGGACTTCCAGATCGGAGTGCAGAGCGGTCCGCCAGGCGGGGCGTGACGCGAGTACCTCGGCCATGGTGCGAGTTCCCGGTCGGTTGGGGTGTGCGAGCCGAATGAATGTGTCGTTGATGATGCCGAGCGTGCACAGCTTCTCGTGAAGAATCTGCTCCATCACAGATCGCGCCGCTCGGACCCCGAGGAGGTCAGCGCTATCGAACAGCGTGCGCGGTGGGCTGGTCATTCGGATGCCGTCAGGCCGCTCCACGAGATCGACGGGGTCGATCCGCCTGCAACGGTGAACCACGACGCCTACGACCTCCGGTGACACCGCATGGGGGGTGAGCAGGTGGATTCTCTTGTCCTTGATCGCCCGAAAGCCCCAGAGGGTGCCAGCGGTGGTGAGACCGATTGCGATCGACATGCCCATCGAGCAGAGGGCAACGAGCTGACGCTCGCGGGAGTCCGGCCATTGACGGCTGCCGTACACGCCATGCTGCAGCACGGTGAGCTCTCCTCTTGCCACCATACGCGTGATGGTTCGAGTACTGCATCCGAATTCTGTGAGCTGACGGGCGTTGACGACGCCGAGGTGAGTCTGGAACCAAAGGTCGAGTAAGGGTCTCCAAGTGGGCACGGCTTTCCCCAAGTCTGTCGGGACGGGATCGGGGGAAGCCGAAGGGGCAACATACCAGCGGTCAATCGCAGCGCTACCCAGCCATCGATGCGGGCGCGAAAGTACGACCACCTCGTCCGTGTTTGGCGCCCGTGGAGGCAGTTGTGGACACGTTTGTCTGGGTTTCGCGCCCGACCTGGTGAGGTTGGTGAGCGCTCGACCTTGGTTGGGTCAGTGGTGGGGGCGTTGTGTAACAGCCCCGACCGCTGCCAGTGCGGGGACCACTAGCAACGCCCAGCGCAGGCCCACCGCATCGGCCAGTACACCCAACGCGAGGGGGCCGAGCACAATCGCGACGCCCGATGCGAGGGCGCAGTACGCGCCCAGCGCAACAGCGTCGAGCGCGTGGTCGGCGCGGCGGTACAACTGATCGACCGTCAGCGGATAGAGCGGCGCCCCGCCGAAGCCGACCAGCACTAGGCCGAATGTCTTCCAACCAAGTCCAGGCCCGAAACACATGACGGTGGCACCGGCACCGATGATCACGAAGCTGTACGAAATGGTGGCGTCGCCCCACCAGCGCAACAGTGTGGGAAGTGCGACACGGGTGGCAAACATCATCACGCCAAAGACGCTCGCCAAGATGGGGGCAAGCCCGGCGCTGGCGTGACCGACCTCGCGGAGGTAGGTGACCGTCCAGATGCCGACGCTGAACTCGGCGAGAACTGCGTTGACGATGAACAGCCAAGGGACCAGTACTTCGCGATCGTGGAAGTGGCGCAGCGAGAACGTGCCATTGCGTTGCGCGTCAGGTATTCGCACCGGCAGCGCGACGAACGCCAACGCGATGGTGAATGCTGCAGTGAGAACGAGGTACGGAGGCCGCCACGACCAGCCGGCGCTGAGCGCGGCGCCGATGACCAGGCTGAATGCCACACCAGCGACGCCCGGTGCGGCGTTGACGGCGGCGAATGCCTCGGCGCGGTGCTCGCCGTGATGGTCGCTGATGAGACCTGGCATCACCATCACCAACAGCGCTCCGCCAGCGCCGGTGAACGCAGTGCCGAACAGTGTGATGGGCCACGACGGACCAACGCAAAACATCACCACGCCGCCAGCGAGGCCGGCGGCGGACAGCTGCAATGCTCTGGCGCGACCGATGCGATCCACGAGCCCTACGCCGAATACGCCGGCGAAGAGCAAGCCGACGCCGAAGGTGCTGCCGTGCAATGCTGCGACTACGCCACTGATATGGAACTGCTCGCGCAGTTCGCCCAATACGACTCCGACGCTGAGGCCGGCGACGAGCAGGCAGTAGCTGAGCGCGGAAGAATAGGTGAGCCGATCCCAGCGAAACGCGGGGGGAGCGTCAGCCTGCACAATCACACGATCAAGTGTGCCAACTGGGTGCTGGCTGCAACGTGTCAATAACGCGATGTGAGGTGTGACTTGTAGCGTGGCTCGAATGCTGCTTGGCATCGACACCGGTGGTACCTACACCGACGCTGTGATCTACGACGAAGTATCGGCCACGGTGGTTGCCAAGGCGAAATCACCCACCACTCATCACGACCTGGCGATTGGCATCTGCGGTGCAATCGACGCGGTGCTCGCCGCTGCGGATGTTGCAGCGGATCGAATCGAATTGGTGTCACTGTCCACCACGCTCGCTACCAATGCGTTGGTCGAGGGCAGGGGTCGGCCGGTGTGCGCGGTCATCATCGGATTCGACGGCGATGTGCTGGAGCGGGCCGGTCTGGGCGAGGCGTTGGGAAATGATCCAGTGGTGATTCTTGCGGGTGGCCACGACCCTCATGGCGGCGAAGTTGCCGCGTTGGACACGCAGCGCCTGGCTGTTGAGGTTGCTGCCGTTGCCACCAGCGTCGAAGCATTTGCGGTCACCGCCCAGTTCAGCGTGCGCAACGCAGGACACGAACTGGCGGCGGCTGAGGTGATTCGGCGCGTCACCGGGAAACCGGTGACGCTCAGCCACCATCTGTCGGCCCGGCTCAACGGCCCGAAGCGAGCGGTGACCGCGGTGCTGAATGCGCGGCTGATCTCGATCATCGACGGGCTGGTGCGCACCACCGAGGGTGCGCTGCTGCAGCGCGGCGTGCATGCGCCGCTGATGGTGGTGCGTGGCGATGGTTCGTTGGTGTCGGCAGCGTTCGTGCGGGACCGGCCGATCGAGACGATTCTCTCCGGGCCCGCCGCCAGCCTCGTGGGCGCTGCGCACCTGACGGGCGTACCGGATGCGGTCATCTCCGACATTGGTGGCACCACCACCGACATTGCGGTGCTGCGCGATGGCATACCCATCATCAGCGAGGACGGTGCGACCGTCGGCGGGCACCAGACCATGGTCTCTGCGGTCGCGATGCATACGCACGGCCTGGGCGGCGATAGCCAGGTGCGCCACGACGACCGCGCTGCCGGCGCGGTGCTTCGCCTTGGCCCGCGCAGGGTGATACCGATCTGCCTGCTGGCGCTGGACGAGCCCGAGCTGGTGCATGCGATGCTGGACCTGCACCTCACCTACCTGAACCCTGGCGAGCTGGACGGCACCCTGCTGATCGCGGAGCACTATGAACAGCGGCTGGCCTCCTTAGAAGGTGTCGAGCGCGCCGTGTTGGTGGCGATGGGCGGTCGGGTCGCCTCAGCGGCCAAGGCCTTGTCCACGATGCAATTGCGCCGCGTGATGGAGCGCTTGGTGCAGAGAGGTGTGCTCCAACTGGCCGCCTTCACGCCGACCGACGCGGCTCACGTGGTGGGCCTACAGGACACATACGACCGCACCGCGGCCGTGAAGGCGGCTCAGATATTTGCCCGGAACCGCGACAGGATGGGCAAGGCGTTGGCCGCCGATGCGCACGCACTCGCCCAGCTGACGATCGACACATTGGTCCGCCTCAGCGCGGAAGCCGTGCTGTCGGCGGCATTCGCACACGACGGGTTGCCCGCCGACACGGTTCGACAACCCGTGGTGCAGGCCGTGCTTGGTCGTCGGCTCACGGTTGCGACCATGTCAGTCGGGCTCGACTCTCCGCTGATTGGCCTCGGTGCTTCCGCGTCGACGTACTACCCGCTGGTTGCTTCGCTGCTGGGCGCCGAATGCCGAGTGCCCGGCCACGCAGATGTGGCAAACGCAGTCGGGGCTGTCGTCGGACGAGTTCGGCTGTCGCTGCGTTGTGTCGTCAGCGCGCCGCAGCAGGGCCAGTACCTGGCCCACGTTGCCGGCCAGACACCCGCGATGTTCACCGACCTGGTGGCGGCGCGTGCGTTTGCCACAACGCATCTGGCGGCGCAGCTGGCAACCGACATGGCTGCCGCCGGTGCGCCCGTGTTCCAAACCAAGGAGGTTTGGGACGAGCACACCGTCGATCTCGGCGGCTTTGAAATGTTCGTCGACGGCTCGCTGACGTTGACGGCCAGCGGCCGTCCGCAGCTGGCTAGGTGAAGCTGAATCCACTGATCTGCGGCGTCGGAAGCGGGGCCACGATGTCGCGGAACGTGTCCTCGTTCACCAGGGTGAGGGAGCCGAGCAGTGTCCGGATCTCGTCCTCTGAGGCCCATTCGCTCGGCGGCGGGGTCGACCCCACTGTAATCGGTGGAGTGAGCATGGTCTGGCAGTGCCAGCTCCCGACCTTGAAGATCGATGCCGACAGTGGTGTCGGACCGTCAGGGCCCGCCTCCATGGCGGACAGCCGAACTCCTACCTCCGTGCCGGCGACCTCGACACTCTCTGTGGGTTGGAAAGCGAGGTGGCTGCCGAGCATGCCCGCGCCATACGAGCACTCCACGTAGAACTGCGCAACCTCGCCGGTGAACTCATAGATTTGGAAAGTCGGCCCATCGGAAGGTGGAGCACTTGTCACGACGCTGAATCCGGGGGGCGCCTCGATGGTTGCCGTTGTGCCGTCGAATTTCATCAATGCCAGCACGGCCATGGCCTCATCGGTCGTCAGACCTGTGGATGCCGCCCACACGGCACTTCCGTCGGGGAGCGCCCATGTGAACTCGAGACCGCCCTTCACTGAAGACACCTCGCGATACCGGCCAGGCAAACCTGCGACCTCGAACTCCTGAACGGGACTCAACGTGCTTGCATCCTCGCGGTCGAACTGGGTCGTGGCGCCAACGGAGATCGCGATGCGGGGCGCGTCCCAAAACGGCCCGTCACCCACCAGGAGGAGCGTGCTGCGCGTACCGCCGCTAGTGCTGTCTGTAGTTTCGTCGAATGCCGTGAATGTCCATGCGGGGTCGGTGTTGACGAAGCGAGGTACGGCGCCCGGGTCGATGGTTGCGCCGAGCAGTGGCGTTCCTTCATTGGTTGGTGGAGTCGTCGAGGTCACGGTCGTCGAGGTCACGGTCGTCGAGGTCACCGTCGAGGTCATTGTTGTCACCTGGGTGGATTGCGGCGTCGTTGAGTCAGCGGGCCGCAGTCGCGGGCGATCATTGCTGGCGAGAATGGCGACGCCCACGACGACGACCATGAGCGCCGCTGCGCCGACGATGGCGCGACGAGCACGGCGTCGGCCAGACAGCTGAAGTGCCCGCCGCTCGATGTGGGCAGGGTCGAGGGTCGTGGGAACGACCGGGTACAGATCGCGCACAAATTGGGACAGCTGGCGATCATCCATGACGGACCCCGCTCCCACCAGTCGCATCGTCCTCGAGGTACACGCGCAGCTTCTGACGAGCGCTGTTGAGTGCCGCCGCGACCGTCCCTGGGGCGACCTTCATCGCCTTTGCGACATCGGCCTGCGACAGGTCGGCCACGTAGCGCAGGAGCACGGCGACTCGCTCACGCGGTGGCAGCTGCTCGAACGCGTCGCGAACCTCGATGCTCCAACGCCCATCGCCCTCGACAGTCGTTGCGGCCAATTCTTCCAATCGGTGCTGCTCGGCGCGGCCGCGTCGGCCGCGTCGACGAGCGATATTGAGCGCGACACGGTAAGCCCACCCTCCAGGCGATTCCATGTGCCCGACTCGCTCCCAGCGCTCCAGTACGCGGGCGCACGCTTCATCGGCGACGTCGCGTCCCACGCTCGCGTCGCGACAGACGGCGCTCATGGTTGCGACGAGGCGCGGGTGTTCGGCGCGGTACCACGATGAGAAGTCAGACGTCGGAACGATGTCCACGACACTCACAAGTCACGGGCAGGCTCGTTTGTTGGGTGGAGCGGTCGCTGATCACGATTCGCTCTGCCCATTTCTTCACCGAGTCAGTCGGTGTAGCGGCGGACGGTGGGCTTCTTGCCCTTGATCGTCGTCTGCTTCAGGGCAGCAATCACCTTGTCGACGCTGCGGTCCGGTACGCCGACGATGGCGAACTTCTCGGTGATCTTGATCGGCCCGATTTCGCGACCGACGAGGTCGGTCTCGTTGGCGATTGCTCCGACCAAGTCGCCGGGGCGAATACCGGCGTTGCGACCTAGGGAAATGTGAACGAACCCGGTGGGGCCGCCAGCCTTGTCGCCGGACTGCCCGCGGTCGTTGCCACGAACCGGCTTACCTCCGGGGCGGGCGGCTCCGCTGCTCTCGGGACGCCGATCCATGCGGTGTGTCATGTCCGGGATGTCTTGCTCGTCAACGATGTTGCCGGCCATCTCGTGGTAGAGGCGGATGGCTGCGAGCGCAATCTGCTGCGGGTTGGCTTCACCAGAAAGAGCGTTGAGAACCGGCCAGAACGCATCGAGATCCTCAGACGCCATCGACTCGCGAATCGCGGCCACTGTCTGCTCCAGTTGGGCAGCGCGCAGGTCTGCGACCGACGGAACCTTGACGATGGTGATGGCCTGCTTGGTGAGGCGCTCGATGTTCTGCAGCAAACGCTGCTCGCGCGGCTCGGCCAGGGTGATCGCAACGCCTTCACGACCGGCACGACCAACGCGGCCAATGCGGTGCACGTAGCTCTCCGGTGCGGAAGGGACGTCGTAGTTGACGACGTGTGTCAGCGTGTCCACGTCGAGGCCGCGGGCGGCCACGTCGGTGGCCACCAACAGCTCGGCGGTGCCATCGCGCAGACGGCTCATCACGCGGTCGCGCTGGGCTTGGTCCATGCCGCCGTGCAGTGCTTCGGCGCGGTAGCCGCGAGCGTTCATGGTCTCGGTGAGCGAGTCGACCTCGTGGCGAGTGCGGCAGAACACGAGGGCGCCACCCGGCGACTCGATATCGAGGATGCGGCCGAGGGCGGCAGGCTTGTGGTTGCGCTGCACCACGTAGGCACTTTGGCGAACCTTGCCAGCACTTGCCTTGGTGTCACCGCGCACGACGTTGATGCGCACGGGGTCGGTCTGGTAACGCTTCGCGATCGAGTTGATGCGCGGGGGCATGGTGGCCGAGAACAGCACCGTCTGGTGGGCGTGGGGGATGCCCTCGAGAATGCTTTCGATGTCGTCGGCGAAGCCCATGTCGAGCATTTCGTCGGCCTCGTCGAGCACCACCATCTTGATGCCGTCGAGGTTCAGCGAACCGCGGCCGATGTGGTCGATGATGCGGCCGGGAGTACCGACCACGATGTGCACGCCACGGTCCAGCGCCTGCAGCTGCCGAAAGATCGGCTGGCCGCCGTAGACCGGCACACACTTGGCGCCCAGATCCTTGCCGTAGCGGAAGAATGCCTCGCTGACCTGCATGGCCAGCTCGCGGGTGGGTACCAACACCAACGCGATGGCCTTGTTGGCGGCGCGCCCATCGATGAGCTGCAGCGCGGGCAGCGCGAACGCTGCGGTCTTGCCGGTACCTGTGGCGGCCTGGCCCAGAAGGTCTTTGCCGGCCATCAGGAACGGGATGGTTTCACGCTGAATGGGGGTGGGCTCTTCGTAGCCCAACTCGTCAAGTGCCTTCAGCAGTTCGGGCCGAAGACCGAGCGCTGCGAAGCCGCTTTCTGTAACTGTTGTGGCCGCGGTGGCGGCGTCTGCGGCGATGTCGCCGGAATCGGTGACGTCGCTCTGGACGTCCTCACTGTGTGCTTCCACGGTGTCTCTCATTTCATGAATCACTCAACGATAGAG
>JAYVVY010000354.1:0-11347 GCA_043786575.1 Ilumatobacteraceae bacterium | reverse complement strand
GAACCGAATCAGGCCGTCTTCTACACCTCAGGAAGAACCAGCAATGAAGCTGCCTTCGTCTACCAGATGATGGCGCGCAGCTTCGGCACCAACAACCTGCCGGACTGCTCGAACATGTGCCACGAGCCGACCACCTTTGCGCTCGAACGCTCCATCGGCATCGGAAAGGGATCGGTCCAGATGGACGACTTCGCTCTCGCCGACGTCATCATCGTTGTCGGCCAGAACCCGGGCAGCAACCATCCGCGCATGCTGACCACACTGGAGCAAGCCCGCCGCGGTGGCACCAAGATCATCGCCATCAATCCGCTGCCCGAGGCGGGGTTGCTGCGCTACAAGAATCCGCAGACGGTTCGTGGTCTCATCGGCCGCGGCACGGACCTGGCCACCATCCACCTCCCCATTCGTCTCGGCGGCGATCAGGCGCTCTTTCAGCTGTGGAACCGCCGGCTGACGCTGGCCGCAGCGGCGCAACCCGGCACCATCGACCGGACGTTCATCGCCGAGCACACCGCCGGCTTCGAGGAGTTGGCAGCTCACCTCGCAACTGTGGATGAGGCGGCGCTGATAGAGGCCACCGGCCTTGAACTCTCGGCGATCGATGAAGCATTTGCGATTGTTGCCAGCGCCTCGCGACTGATCATCTGTTGGGCAATGGGCATCACGCAACACGTCGGCGCGGTGGACACCATCGACGAGATGACCAACCTGGCCCTGCTCGGAGGTCACATCGGCCGGGCGGGTGCAGGTCTCAGTCCGATTCGTGGTCACAGCAATGTGCAGGGCGACCGGACAATGGGGATTTTCGAACGACCCGAGCCGTCACTGCTCGACGCGCTGGAGCGCGAGTTCGGTGTGCCGATGCCACGAGCGTCTGGCCTCGACACTCTCGCCGCTGTGCATGCGTTCGCGAACGACGACGCTCGGATCATGATTGGCCTCGGCGGCAACTTCGTGCGGGCCACTCCTGACAGCAATCTGACTGAGCGGGCCCTCACCGACGCACAGCTCACAGTGCAGATCTCCACGAAACTCAATCGCTCGCACCTGATGTGCGGCGACACGGCAATCATCTTGCCCACGCACGGACGAACGGACGCGGACACCAACGACGCCGGCGAAAACCAGTTCGTCACGGTGGAAGACTCGATGGGAATCGTCCACAGGTCGACTGGTGTCCTCGCGCCGCCGTCGCCACAGGTTCGTAGCGAAGTTGCCATCATCTGCGGGTTGGCGGCGGCACTTCTTGGCAGCGACCACCCGGTCGGCTGGTCGGCTCTCGGGCAGAGCAACGACCGCATTCGCGATCACATCGCAACTGTCATTCCCGGCTTCGCCAACTTCAACACTCGCGTGCGTGTTCCCGGCGGGTTCGTCCTGCCGCACCCTCCCCGCGATTCGAGAACGTTCCCCACCGATGACGGCAAGGCGCAGTTCACCACCACGACTGTGGCACCGTTGGCCGCCGTCGACGGACAATTGACGCTGCAGACCCTGCGCTCCCACGATCAATACAACACGACCATCTATGGCCATCACGACCGATACCGGGGCATCTCCGGCGACCGGCACATCATCATGGTCAACCCTGTCGACATTCTTCGGCTGGGACTCACCGATGGCCAGACGGTCGACCTCGTGAGCATGCTTGCGGGGCCCGAGCGCCGCGCCGAGGGCTATCGCGTCGTCGCCTATCCCACGCCGCTGGGCTGCGCGGCGGCGTACTACCCCGAGACGAACGTGCTGATCGCTCTCGATCACCACGGCCCGCACGCTCACACGCCGGCCGCCAAGGCCGTTCCAATCCGTCTCGAACCTTCGCGCTGACGTTCATCCGGGCGGGATTGGCGTTTCGGATCTCTCAAAGCGGGGTATCGGGCAAGGTGCCGTCGCGCTCTGCTGAGTTCGGCGTGGACACCCTCACCAACGCAGGAGACAGACCAATGACACTCGCAGTTCCTACGCATCTCGTGGACACGATGGGTACCGCTACGGCAAGCGGAGTGGAAGCCGCCGGCCACCTCTTGCACGAGGTCTCACATGCCGTCAGCGCAGCCGCCACGACCACCTCGGGACGTGCCCGCAAGATGGCACATGCGGCACGACGCGCTCGGCAGTCGCGGTCGACCACCGGTCGCACCCTGGTGCTGCTGGGCGCACTCGCCGCCGCAGCGATGGTTGCGGTGTTGATTCGCCGAACGATGTTTAGCGGTGCGAAGGCGGGGGTATCCACAGTTGTCGATGGCAACCCCCCGCCATCGTCAACAAAAAAAGCCGAAAGGAACGGAACCATGGCATCAGTTCAGCCTGACGAAATCAAGGGTCGCATCAAGGAAGCCGCCGGCGCCCTCACGGACAACAAAGATCTCAAGCGTGAAGGCAAGGCCGACAAGGCCTCCGCCAGCGTCAAGGACGGCCTCGACAAGGTCCGCGACAAGATCGAAGACGGCATCGATTCCGTCAAGGATCGCGTCAACAAGGACTGACGTCCTTGGTGCCCCGTACGCGAATCAGCCGGCGTCCTCTGGACGCCGGCTGATTCGCGTTGTCGTCAGAGTTCGGAGACTGACGGTGAGTCGTACGCAAGGACAATGAACTCGGCCCGATGGACTAGCGGCGACGGCGACACACGATGGTCAGCCGGCCGTCGTCGACGGCCACCGACAGTTCATCGGCCAGCGCGCGGACAATGCCTAAACCCCGCCCCGACCGCATCTCGACATCGGCCACCTTCCATGAGGCCGGGTCAAGCGGCGGCAGCTCCCCGTCGACCCCGCTGGAGATGGAGACGGTGTACCAGCCGTCCGTCACCGCATCGACCCCGACCACAATCTCGTCGCCGTTGCCGTACTGCACCGAGTTGGTCACCAGCTCGCTGACAATCAGTTCGAAGTCAGCAACCGCTCGTTCGCTCGCCGTCGCCCGTCGCAGTTCGCCCACGACGAAGTCGCGCGCGGCGCGCGCGCTGGGGGGCGCGGAGGGATACGAACGCAAAAGCAGGTCAACGGGCGGGCTCATGGCAGCCGCGTGTTTTCCAGCTGGAGTGCATTGCTGCAGCCACGCACGAAGGTCATGCGCCGGGTGTACCCACCCGAGCGCGCCCTCAGACACTCCATCACGGCGCCGTCTCCAACGGCTCCGTCTCCAACGGCTCCGAACCGAGGTGAGCGCGCAGGAGCGCAAGACTGCTGGTGATCAGCCGGCCAACGTGTACCTGGCTGGTGCCGATGTGCTCGGCAATCTGCGACTGCGTCATTTCGTCGAAGAAGCGCATCTGAATGATCTCGCGCTCGCGCGGGCGCAGATGAGTCAACGCTTGGCTGATCAGCTCGCGGTCCAGAACGTTCTCCACCTGCGAGTCGTCGGCAGTGTTGCGGACCTGCCGCTCGGTGACGCTGTCCAGCTGTGCTGTTCGGTAGGCGCTATTCGCTTCCACCACTTGCAGGACGAGGTCCTCGTCAATGCTCAGATATGTCGCAACCTCGCGAGCGGTTGGCGACCGGCCCAGCACCCTGCTCAACTCGTCGCTGGCAGTGTTCACCGCCGGACGCAAGTCCTTGGCACGACGGGGTACGTGCACTCGCCAGGTGCGATCACGGAAATGTCGCTTGATTTCACCAACGATGGTGGGGGTGGCGTACGCACCAAACGGAACCCCAAGCGACGGCTGGAAGCGGTCGACAGCGTGCAGCAACGCGACGCTCGCTACTTGCAGTACATCGTCGAATGGCTCACCTCGCTCGGCGAACCGGCGGGCCGATCGGTGCGCCAGCCACATCGATCGCTCGACGATTTCAGCGCGCAGGGCCGGGTCACGAGTTGTCGCAAACGTGCTGAGGGCGTCCTCCACCCAGGCCTCGTCGACCTCGTCGTGTGAATGAACCGGAGTCACGGTGACAACTGCTGCAGCTTCGCCCAAATCTGCGCCGTTTCGCCATCACCTTCGATGCCGTGGCTGCTACTCACCGCGGCCAGCACGGTGCGACAGAGCGCAAGATCAGGGTGGTTGAGGTTGAAGTCCGCCAGTTCTGTGGCAGCGCGCACGGTGAAGCATCCGTCGGTCACATCGAAGGTCACAATGATGGTGTCGTGGGCGCCATGCTCAACCAGCGCCACCATCAGTTCGCTGACGATGACGTTGACATCATCGATTTCGTCGATGCTGAAGCCAGCCATCGATGCAACTGCAGTCGCTGTGAGGCGCGCCACTCTCGACATGGTCGAGGTCGGTGGCAACTCCAATCGAATCGGTCCGATGACCGTCGTCTGGTCAGTCACGACGGCTCACAATTTTGAATTGATCTAGCGTTCCCGTGATCTCGAAGAGCCGGCTGATCTCAGGCCCAACAGAACGCAACTCAAGAACCGAATTGCGAGCGCCGGCTCTGCGGGCCGCTGCCAGCAAGCTGCGCAGCCCCGACGAGTCGATGAACTCCACGCCGCCGACGTCCACGACGAGGTCGCCGCCCTTGTCCCCGGTGTGTGCCTCCTGCTGCAGCATGGCCTCCTCGAGGACGGGCCCACCGGCCATATCGATATCGCCACTCACGGAGATAGTGCCATCGTCGGACACGCTCGTTGTCAAGAGGCTTCTATTTGGATCCACTTCGAACCTCCGGGGTTAATGCGAACACGTTGGGCGCTTGCAGCGGTACCCCCAATTGACCACCGTCAAACAAAGTTCTCAAGGCGGGCGCACGCTGGTGAGAACCCTAGGCTTCTCAACAACTGGAGGAGCCCACGTGACAGGAGAAAGCCACGACGAGGTACTGGGACGTGCGGTACGCGCGCTGCTTGCCGCGCGGCGCGACCTGGGACCCGACGACATCGGCGGCATCGTCGATGCTGTTCGTTCGCTTGCCAACGCCGACCATGTTCTGCTCCACGTCGCTGACTACGCATTGAATTGTGCTCGCGTGCTCAGTCCCTCCGGAGAGCTTGGCCCCGCATACGTCCTTGAGGGCACACTTGCCGGGCGAGCGTTCACCACCGGCGAACCGGTGCTCACGGACACCACATGGTGGCTTCCACTGGTCGACGGCGCCGAGCGCCTGGGAGTGCTGGAGTTGGAGTACCGCACCACGCCGCCATCGCCCGACGATCTCCTCAAGCTGCTGGCGAGTGTGCTGGTGCTGGTCATCATCAGTGTGCGGCGATACACGGATGTGTGGCTGCGCACACGGCGCGCCGAGCCGCTCTCGGCTGCGGCCGAAGCGCAGTGGGCCCTGCTGCCACCGCTGGCGACCATCAGTGGCGAAGTCGCCGTGAGCGGCATTCTCGAGCCGGCCTACGAAATAGGGGGCGACTCATTCGACTACGCACTCAACCCCGGGCGGCTCGATCTTGCAATCGTCGACGCGATGGGGCATGGAATGTCCGCCGTGCTGATGTCGACCGCGGTGATCAACAGTTTGCGCAACACCCGTCGCGAGCGCGGAGATCTCCTCGGCGCGTATCACCAGGCCGACCAACTGGTCGAGAAGCATTTCGGCAACTCTGCATACGTCACTGGGCAGTTCGGTTCGCTCGATCTGGCCAGCGGTGTACTGACGTGGGTGAATGCGGGCCACCTTCTGCCCATGCTGGTGCGCGATGGCAGCTACGTCGGCGAGCTGCAGTGTGAGCCGTCAATGCCACTGGGTTTGGGCGGGCCCGTTGTCGAGGTGGCACACGAAAGCCTTCAGCGTGGAGACCGCGTGCTGTTCTACACCGACGGCATTTCCGAGTCGATGTCTCCCGACGGTGGTCGTTTCGGACAGGATCGCCTGGCGGATTATCTCGTCCGCGCCACTCTGGATGGCCTGCCTGGCGCGGAGACGGTCCGTCGCCTGTCTGCCGCCGTCGGCACACATGTCGGCAAAGGCCTGAACGATGACGCAACCATGCTGCTGGTCGAGTACCGCCGCCCCGACCTTCACGAAGAATAGATCTTTCAGGCCAGCGATCGCACTGAGGATTCCCGAGAGTAGAAACGCTCGCAGGCGGCATCAAGGAACTCGGACCCAACTGGCATGACACCTTCGCCGGGAACCACCCCCGCCTTTGCGAGCAGCGCTGCCGCACCTGGCGTATGGGCGATGGCCTTGAGGTGTGCGAAGGCGTCCATCAAAAACTGCACCGCGGCGCCGTCATGGCACAGCTGCTTGGCCGCAACCTCGGTGAGCATCACGGCGATGGCATCGACGGTCACCGACGGCGTGCCTGCTAGCTGTCCGTCGGCGTCCAACGCGCCGCCCTTACAGCGCACACCAATGAGGTGGGGTGCGATCAGTACGGCAGTGCCGCCTGCGGCGCGAATCTTCGAGCGCAGCGCGACGATCTCGGCCTTGGCGGAGCCTTCCGCGAACAGAATCCCAACCTTGCGGCCTTGCAGGGTGTGCTTGGCCTTGAGCACGATCGAGAGCGCAGGCGAAAGGTCGAGGTCGACCGGTGGTACCGCGACCGGGCTTGCAGCTGGCAGCTCGACGCCGAGGCCAGTTGCAACGCGTGCAGCGAGATCACCGTCCACGTTGCGGAGATTCGCAAGCACGCGAGTGCGAACATGCGGCAACGTGAGCTTGGAGAGTTCGAAGACGAGCGCCGACGCGAGGTGTGCCTGTTCGATCTCGGTCTGGCTGCGGAAGAACAGCCGAGCCTGGCTGTAGTGATCACCGAACGAAGCGGAACGCTGGCGCACCTTGCCCAGCGTGGCGCCTGTTGCCTCTGCCGAATCCCCGACAAAGGTGACAAAGCCGTCGCGTTGTTCGCGCGGCCCGCCTGGCTCGCCCGCCTCCTCGAGGCTGTTCGGCTCATAGTTTGCACGACCGGTGGGGACCGTCATTTGCATCATGCCATCACGCTGAAAATTGGCGAACGGGCACTTGGGTGCGTTGATCGGCAGCAGGTGAAAGTTGGTGGAACCAAGTCGCGACTTCTGCGTGTCGAGGTAGCTGAACAGGCGTCCCTGCAGCAGTGGGTCGTTGCTGAACTCGATACCCGGCACAATATTGCTGGGCATGAACGCCACCTGCTCGGTCTCAGCGAAGAAGTTGTCGGGGTTCCGGTCCAACACCATTCGTCCAACCACCTTCAACGGCACCACTTCTTCGGGTATCAGCTTCGTCGCGTCCAGCACGTCATACGGCAGGCTGTCGGCCAGCTGCTGATCGAAGACCTGTACTGCCAGGTCCCACTCCGGGAACTCGCCTGACTCGATCGCGTCATGAAGGTCGCGACGGTGGAAGTCCGGGTCAGCGCCAGCCAGCTTGACGGCTTCGTCCCAGAGTGTGGACTGCATGCCGAGCCGCGGGCGCCAGTGGAACTTGACGAATACCGAAGCTCCCTTGGCATTCACGAACCGAAAGGTGTGGACGCCAAAACCTTCCATCATTCGCAATGAGCGCGGAATGCCCCGATCTGACATTGCCCACATGATCATGTGGGTCGCTTCTGGCATCAGCGAGACGAAATCCCAGAACGTGTCGTGCGCTGAGGCTGCCTGTGGGAAACCCTTATCTGCCTCCATCTTCACCGAGTGGATGAGATCGGGGAACTTGATGGCGTCCTGGATGAAGAACACCGGCATGTTGTTGCCCACCAGGTCCCAGTTGCCCTGCTGCGTATAAAACTTCACCGCGAACCCGCGCACATCGCGTGGCGTGTCCACGGAGCCAGCACCGCCGGCAACCGTGGAGAAGCGGGCAAACAGCGGCACGCGCCCACCTTTCTTCTGGAAGAGCCCGGCCTTGGTCAGCGCGGGGATAGGTGCCGTGCACTCGAAGTAGCCGTGCGCGCCCGAACCACGTGCGTGCACGATGCGCTCGGGAATCCGTTCGTGGTCGAAGTGGAATATCTTCTCGCGCAGCGCGAAGTCTTCGAGCAGTGTGGGGCCGCGGTCGCCCGCGCGTAACGAGTTCTGGTTGTCCGACAGCACCACGCCATGGTTGGTCGTCAACGGTTGTCTGCCCTGCTGATGCAGTTCGTCACCGGCACCACGCCGCTCGGCACGCTGTGGTGCGGACTTCTTGCGCTGGCTGGCCTTGCTCGCACTCATGTGGGCCTCCTGGGGCGGGCGACTGCGGGTCGGATGAACGACGCGCTGGGTGTTGATGTGAGAGCCAGCTACCCATTGCTGCTCAGCGGCAAACCACGGGATCGCCAGTGTGCGTTTATGGGGAGCCCAATCTGGGCATGTTTGATTCATGACGAGCAACCCTTCCGACAACACCACCCTGACCACAGTGCTTGCGGGTTATGAGAGCAGTGGTTTCAACGCGTCCTTCTCCCCGAAGAATGCATCGGTGATCGAGTGCCTCACGTGCGGCACAACGCTCCCTGCAGCTCAGTTCACCATTGCCAGCCTGCGGCGGCTGGAGGGTGCATCGGACCCCGACGACATGATCGCCGTTGTCGCGATCACGTGCCCGAAGTGCTCGGCGCAGGGAGTGCTCGTGCTCGGCTACGGGCCCATGGCTTCGGCACAGGACAGCGACATCCTCGTTGCACTGCACGACGGTCGCGGCGAGGACTCGCTCGCTCCAGACGCCAGCCCAGCGGACTCACAACAGTCGACATCCAAGAGCACCCAGATGAAGTCGGCCGACGTCGCCAACGGCGAGAAGCCGTAAATGATGTCGCTAATCAAGTCCTTGTGGGCCTCGGTGCAAGGCGACCCGGTGTTCATGCGCCGGGTGAACGGTTGGCTGACCATTTTCTGGGTAGCAATGATCCCGCTGTCGCTCGTGACCGGATGGATCTCGAGTGTCTCCTACGTGGCAGCGCTATCCCTCTGGGCCTTGGTGTCAGGGCACTGGTCAGCGTGGCAAGCCGCAAGAGTCGAAGTCGCCCAGCGGGCTGAGGAGGCCGAACGACAAGCCAACCCAATAGAGCAGCGCGTGGTCGAAACGCTGGTCGAGTCGACCACTATCGAACGTTCCTGAGGGGTCGTTGGTTTCGAATGACCTGAGCGCGGGTATCGGTAACGAATGCAGGCAACCGTGGCACCGGCTCCCGGGTCCCGCCTGTCCCAGACCCACGCTCACAACGATCTCATCGATCGCTGGCGCACCGCTCTCGAAAGGGATGACGGCGCCGAGGTGGACCGGATCGTGGAGTTGAGTCGCGCCTACCGGCGCGAGGGTGCTACGGCCGGGTTGCTCGGCCCCATGCTCGGGTAGGTCGGCCGCCACAGTGGGTGCTGTCGCAGGCCGAGCTTGTCCGCGGGCGCACGCAGCGGCCCTTCGCGATCGGGTTCACTGGCGGTGGCGATGGTCGCCGTGGCCACTGGTAGCGGGCGCGTCAAGCACTTTCAGGATGAGCAGAGCGATGTCGTCATCGCGTTGTGCGAATGGCAGGACCAGTTCGAGGGAGTCTCGAATGTTGTCTGCGATCGCCTCCGCCGATGCAGCCGGGCGGACTGCTGCGCCCACCAGTTGACTCCACTGGTGTTCGTCGAGAGAATGTCGAGGCACGTCGGTGGCGCCGTCGGTGTAGAAGATGATGACGTCGCCTTCATGAAGTGAATCAGTAACGGGCTTGATGTCGATGATGTCGAGGACTCCGAGCAGTGTGCCGGGGTTGCCGATGCTGGTCGCCACGTTGTCCCTGACGAGGATGGGAAGAGGGTGGCCGGCGACGGCGAGGGTGAGGGTGAGGCGTGTTGTCGATTCGTCGTTCGTGATGACGGCGTATGCGGCGGTGAGAAAGGTGTGGGCGTCGGATCGTTGGACGGCGCGGTTGAGGGTGGTGAGAACCTCAGTGGGGGTGTCGCCGTGCCAGGCGCTGGCTCGGATGGTGTGTCGGGCGAGCCCGGTGAGCGCTGCCGCAGCGGGCCCGGTTCCGCATACGTCGCCCATGACGATCGCCCACTGGTCGTTGGTGTCGAGGGCGAAGATGTCGTAGAAGTCGCCACCGACTTCGTTGGCGTCGCCGGCCGCCCAGTAGCGCACGGCGATGTCGAGACCAGGGATTTGCGGGAGCGTGGCGGGGAGAAGACTTCGCTGCAGGGTGGTCGCGATATCGACTTGTGCTTCATGGAGCCGGTGGTTTTCGAGGCTGGACGCGATCCGGCCGGCCGCAGCGTGAGCGAGCGCAACGTCGTCGGCGGTGTAGCGGCGTGAGGAGCTGGACATGACAAATTGCATTGCACCGATGACGCGGCCCTGTTTGATCAGCGGGACGGCGATCGACGAACGTAGCGCCAGCTGCTCAATGATCGCGCGCTCGTCGTCTGTGGCATTGACAGCGGTGATGACGTCGTCGGTGATATCGGGGTAGAACTCGGTCTGTCCTGTTCGGATCACGTGCGCAACGCCGTTGTCGGCGGCTGGGTCGTACGGGAATCGCTTCTGGAGTTGCTGTGCGTAGAGGACCATGTCGGGGTCGATGTGGGCGATTTCAACATCAGGTACAACCGCACCCCTCGACGGCAGGACGTGGATGGAACACCAGTCACCGAGGCGGGGGACGACGGTACGTGTGACGTTGCGCATCACCTCGCCGCGACTCGACGAAGTGTTCAGCGAATCGTTGATTGCGGAGAGGAACTCGAGGCGTTCACGTTGCACGCGCTCTCGATCGTGTGCTTCGGCTACGGCAGCGGCGAGTCGTTCGCGCTCGCGTGTTTCGGCGACTTGCTCGGTGACGTCGAGAACGCAGCCGACGGTGCCCGTGACGACACCGCGATCGTTGATCGTGACTCCCCCGGCACCGGAGATCCAGTGGATCGTGCCGTCGGACCAGACCACTCGGTGCTCGGTGCGATATCGGGCTTTGTTCTGCACCGCTTCGTCAACCGTCGCGATGACCGAGGCCCGGTCATCGGGATGCAGCATCGAGACGTACGAGTCGTACGTACCGTCGAAACCACCTGGCGGTAGACCGAACAACGCCTCGAGCCGTTCGTCCCAGACGGTGGCGCCGGTCGCGAGGTCCCATCGCCACGTGCCGAGTCCGCCAGCGTCGAGCGCGGCCCGAAAGTGCTCGCTGACGTCGCGACCGTTCTGCTCGTCGGCGCGTATCGCACTTACATCCTCCGAGACGCCGACGATCGCAACCACGTTTCCAGAAGAGTCGGCAATGGGTTGTGTGTGGCTGAAGACGCGCAGGATTTCGCCGTTACGGTGTTTCACCAGTCGGTCGCCGCTGAGAGCGGAGCCGTGGCTGACCTTGGCAAAGTCTGCTTGGTTCGCCATCAGCGCAGCGGGCGGAGCGAGAAGCTCGATGATCGACCGGCCAAGGACGTCGTCTTCGTCCCACCCGTAGAGAGCTTCGGCTTGTTGGTTCCAGATCACGACCCGACCTGAGGGGTCTGTGACGATCAAGGCGCGCGGTAGGGCGTCCAACACGTCCCGTTCGCGCACCGCAAAGC
>JAYVVY010000353.1:0-2026 GCA_043786575.1 Ilumatobacteraceae bacterium | reverse complement strand
GCCGCGGCTCCGGGGACTGCCGGGACTTGCGACACGCTTGGAGCGGCGGCAGCGCCTGGAACGACCGGCGCTCCCACAGCGGCGGGAGCGGGTGACAACCCCCTGGTGTCGAAGGTCGCCCCCACCCCCTTGGTGGGTGGTGGCTTGTCGCCGAGCAGGCCGGCCGCGAAGGCGAAGACCGCCGCCCACAGCCCGACGATCATCGCCAGAATCAGGAACGTGAGCACGCCACGCGGGATTCGGGGGGTCTGCGTGAACCCGCCGCGGGTATCGAGTTCAAGTTCGGCCTCGTCTTGGCCTGGCGCAGTACCGATGGCAAGGACGGTGAATTCACGCGCAACCTTGTTGGCGAACCATGGTCTCGGACCGCTGACATGAAGTTCTACGAACCGCGACTCACCGGCCGGCACCACCATCGATGCTGGCTCGAGCCGGCAGGTGAGCAGGCGGGTCGGATCGACAACAGACACTGCGACGTCCATTGGGACGTTGCCTTCGTTCTGTACGACGGCGTCGAACCGGGCGTGCTTCGCGCCGACCACCAGGCTTGGGCGAAGCCGCAGAGAAGCCTGCTGCAACGGTTCGACCGACAGCCAGAACTCGTGTTCGGACGAGCGGTCGGGGTCGATCACCGACACCACTCGCGCCGTCACTAGGTATTCGCCCGCCAGACAGTCCCTTGGCAATGAGAGTCGGAGGCTGAGTGTGGCGGTGGAGTCGGGGAACAGGCTGACCACGGGCAGGACCAGTTGGACCCATGATGGGTCGAGCCCGCTGATCGTGGCGGTGACGCCGTCGATCACGTCGGAGGTGTTGGTGACCTCGATGTCGAACAGCACCGGCACGCCCGGTGTAACACTGAGATGCGATGCTCCGACTTCGGTACGCAGTGCCATTTCAAGGCTGGCCCATCGTGACGCCGCCCTCTACGGGAGCAATGACGGACAACGTCTCTGGTCCGACGACGACGATTTCGTCACCGGGCAACGCCTTGATGAGGAACCGGCCGGTCTCGTCCACGGTTGCGCTACCCCGCGGCGAGGTGACCACAGCACCCGTGTAGCCAGAGGAGCGTACTTCGCCGGCGATGCGTCGCGGGGGCACGCTGCGCGCTCCGGACTGCATATCGGTGAAGCCGATGTCGATCGCGCTGGGCGCCGCCGCCACGCTGACAGCCGCGCCGATGTCGACCACAGCGGTGACGGTCAACTGCAGGCCGAGCTTCATCGCGTCTTTGATCAATTTGACGTTGTTGTCACCCTCACGAGCAACCGTGAGGACCGGCAGTGGCAGATCGTGGAGCACGTCAGGGGTGAACGACATGGGGATTTCGTTATGGCCCAAAAGCGCAACGAGCACCGCACCGAGTAGCGCTCGTTCGTCGCTCGGGTCTGAGGCCCACGCAGTGATCACATAGTGAAGTTCGGCCCGAGGAAGCGCCATCCGGCGCATCGTCACGCCGTCGCGCTCGAATGTCTCGATACCGGTGATGGCCCGCTGGATGCTTCTCCGAACATCCCACAAGTGCACGCTGACGGTTGGTCTGGTGAGCTTTGCACCCCATTCATCGTCGGGTGGCACGAACGACACGTCGATGTCGACGGCGCTCAACGGGACGGTCGCGCGCAGGAACGATTCCAGGCTCTCGTCGATGAGGGTCAGCACAATGTCACCCCTCGGCAGAATCGTGCGCTGTCCATTCCGGTAACAGTAGTGCATCGTGGTGGGCTTGGTGCCGGTCGCGACGGCTACGATCCCTTCATCACCCATCGCGCATACTTCTCCCGTTGGCTCGGTCGCGTCGATCGTGCGACTTCGCTGGCCCACCGCCTCGCGCGGATGCTTGGTCTAGGCCTTGTCGTAGCCGTGCTCGTGTCGGCGTGCAGCGATGAGAAGAATCCGAACGCAGCCACCGCTGTGCCAGCGCTCAAGGTTGAGGCGGCAACATGTTTGCTGGTTGAAGACTCACTCGGCGCCACGATCACCGATCTACCTGTCGTCCCCTGCTCGGTCGCCCACAGCCACG
>JAYVVY010000352.1:0-9602 GCA_043786575.1 Ilumatobacteraceae bacterium | reverse complement strand
AGCCAGCCCCAGTTGGATCGATCGCCTGAACGGTGAGGGCGGCAGCAGTCGCCCCGGCCGGCACGCTCGCAGTTCCCCCCACCGCAATCGTGACGATGGACCCGGCGGCGAGGCGTGAACCGCCGGCGCGCGAGTCGAGCAGACGAGCGGGCGACACAGGTTCGAACTTTTGACCTGCCGATGCCGAGTAGTAGCCAAAGAGGTCGACCAGAAGGTGGGTCGCTGCGGACGTATAGACGCAAAAGGTGCCATCAGCACCTAGCGGCACCACGGTCGCTCCAGCGATCGTTCGCTGGGTCGTTGCCTGGACCACGGAAGCCACCGGCCGCGCAACGCCACAGGGATAGACGGTGAGGTAACCGGTAGCAGCGGGCGCCACAGAGGTCAGGTTGACCGCCACCGCGGTCACCGAGGCATCCAGGTCCGGGTCAACGACCAACGTGCAGCCACCCAGGACTTGCTGCGGGCTCGTCCCAATTCCGTTGCGCGTATCAATCAACCGAACCGGGGCCAGCGCGCTATACCGGGCGGCCGCGGCTGGCGGCCGACCGGCGCCGATGGCTGGGGCATTGCGACCGAAACATGGGTCGATGGGCGTCGAGCCACGTACGTTGAACCAATCGGACTTCAGGCCAAAGGCGCTGCGAAACTGATCGCCGGTGGTTGTGACCTTGCCAGCGGACCCGACGATCTCGACCGTGTTGACCCGGCCACCCCAATCGCCATTGCCATTTCGCGCCAAGACCGCCAGGCTGGCGAAAGCGCCAATCGAGGGATACTTCGACGCGATGGCGCTGCCCAGCAGCGTTACCGACCAGTTGTACGCCGGATTCAGGGCTGTTGCATCGCCCTCATCGACGACGGCCGGAAACGGCACGAGGTCGGTGGGCCCGGGCTTGGTCCAGCCGCCCGACGATGCCGCAAACATGGTCAGCGCAATGTTCCCGTCGGAGACCAACCGTCGCACGGAGCCGGCGGTTGCCAGTACCGCTGCGTCGGTTGCTGGATGCTCCACGGCAACGTACGACGCCGTCAGCGAGCTACGAGACGCCGCGCCGAGGTAGTACTGACACGTCAGATCACAGGTCTTCGCATAGCTGTAGCGCGTTTCTGCGAGCCCGAAGCTGCGGGCGGCAACGGCCTGCGCCTGTAACGCCTGCGCACCGCGACCTCCGCCCGCCGTGGCCCATCCCGGCGACACTTCCTTCGCGACAACCGACCGTAGGTACTGCTCCATCGGAACCTCGTTGACAGTGCGATTCTCACCACCACTGCCGTTGACGGCACGGATTACCCCCCGGTAGGAACGAACCACTCCGCTGGGTTCGCACACTGCGACAAGATCGGAGGGGCTGGTGGTCGCGGAGTCCGCCTGCGTTCGCACGGTGACCTGGCTGGCAACCGACCCAGCAACCAGTGTCCAGCCGGCGCCAACTGGATCGCCGGTACTCGCCGGGCACACCTGCGCGTCGGCGCGCGCCCAGACGGCATAGCTCGACGGCGCCACTTCTCGGGACAGCACTGACATCCATGGGCCGCCGGCGACGCCATCTATGACCAAACCGCCGGTGCCGCTGACGACGGCGGTCTGCGCATCGTCCAGGTTCATCAATCTGACAGCGATGGTCGTGTCCAGCGATACCGAACCAGCAACAGTGGCGCCGTAGTAGTGCTCAAGAATCTGGGCCGCACTCCAGCCGTAGTCAACGGCATAGCCGTAGGCACCCCACTGACTGAGGCCGTAACCATGCCCGTTGCCGTGCCCGTCAACCGTGATCGACACGTCGGCCATCGCCGGCGCCGCCGCTGCGGAGGAGAGAACGGCCACCTGCGTGACGAGCGCGAGAAGGACAGCGAGAGAGCGGCGCACAAACATGTATCGGTCACAACAGTCGCCGGCTTGACGTCGAGCGCCGGGTGCCTGGCCATCTGCCCTGTCGGCCGGGTAGCCTCGTGCACTTGGTGGCACCCTCCGACGAACAGTCCTCATCTTCCCGCGTGCCCCTTCCGGAAGGCACCATCCCCGTTGGCGTCGGGTTGTTGGTGGCCGGGTTGGCCAGTTTTGCGTTCCTCCGCGTCGGCAAGAACGCACTCGGCGGCGACGAAGCGTTCAGCCCGGTCCTGTCACTCTGGTTCGCAACCTTCGCGCTGGCACCCGGCTTTTTCCTGCCACTTGAGCAGGAACTCGGCCGTGCCATTTCCGCCCGTAGGGCACTTGGCCAGGGTGCGCGCCCGGTTGTTCGCAAGGTGGTGCTGCTGGGAATAGCGCTCGCCGCCATTGTCGTCACGGTGATTCTCTTGGCAAGTCCGTGGATCACCGAGTCCTACTTCGGTGGCGACTGGGTCATGCTCGTCGCACTCGTCATTGCCTTCGCCAGTTACGCGCCGGTGCATCTTGCTCGCGGTATCGCCAGTGGCAGCGGCCGCTTCCGGGCCTACGCGGTGGTCATGGGCGCCGACGGCGCTGTCCGCGTCCTGCTGTGCATCGTGCTGGCCATTGTCGGCATCAAGACCGTCGGCCCCTACGGCATGGCTGTCGCTGTTGCACCGCTCGCCGGCTTCTTCTATGTGTTTGCCCGTGGCCAACTCCGCACGGAGGATGGCCCGCCGGCCAGTTGGCAGGAGGTCACCCCCAACCTGGGTTGGCTGCTTTTGGGGTCGGTTTTCGCAGCCGGTCTCGTCAATGCCGGTCCGGTGGCGGCGAACCTGATGGCCAACGAGGGCGAGAAGGAACTCGTGACCCAGTTCGGGTATGCCGTGCTGCTGTCGCGAATTCCGCTGTTCCTGTTTCAGGCGGTACAGGCCGCTCTGCTCCCACGACTGGCTCGTCTCGCCGCTCGAAATGAGTTCGACGAGTTCCGCAGCGGCTTTCGCAAGCTGATGATCATCGTGCTGGCCGTCGGCTTCGCTGGCGTCGCTGGCAGCTTCCTGCTCGGGCCGTTCATCATCGAGAAGATGTACGCGGTCGACATCAGCAGCCGGACGCTGGCCATGCTGGCGCTCGGTAGCGCTGGATACATGTTTGCACTGGCGCTGGCACAAGCCGTGATCGCGCTCAACGGTCACGCCCTTGTCGGTCTGGGGTGGGGATTGGGCATGGTGTCGTTCGTGGTCGTCACCTGGCTGAGCAGTGACGACCTCTTCCGCCGTATCGAGTTCGGTCTGGTGGCGTCGTCGGTCGCAGCACTGATTGCGTTCTCCATCGCCCTGCGCTACAAGCTGCGCACGGGGTCGGTTCCCACTAATGAATCGATGATGGAAGCCATCATCGATATGCCGTTCGAGAGCTAACGGTCTCAGCCGTTAGCGACGCTTGGCGCCTTCGACCGCAAGATCGTTGGCAACCATCATCTTGACGAGTTCGGGGAACTGCACTTCGGGCTCCCAGCCCAACTTCTCGCGGGCCTTGGTGGGATCACCAATGAGCAGGTCGACCTCGGCCGGGCGGAAGAACTTCGGATCCTGGCGGACGTACTTCTGCCAGTCCTCGATGCCGACCTCGGCAAATGCCAGTCGCACCAGATCTTCGATGCTGTACGCCTTGCCGGTAGCCACGACGTAATCGTCGGGGGCATCCTGTTGCAGCATCTTCCACATCGCCTTGACGTAGTCGCCAGCGAAGCCCCAGTCACGCTTGCTGTCCAGGTTGCCCAGGACAATTTCCTGCTGCAGACCCAAGTGGATGCGAGCCACCGAGTTGGTGACCTTGCGTGTGACGAACTCCAATCCGCGGCGCGGCCCTTCGTGGTTGAAGAGAATGCCGCTGCAGGCATACATGTCGTAGCTTTCGCGGTAGTTGACCACGATGTCGTGACCGAAGACCTTGGCGCAGCCGTACGGCGAGCGCGGGTGGAACGGGGTCCGCTCGGTTTGGGGCGTCTCGCGCACCTTGCCGAACATCTCGCTACTGCTGGCCTGGTAAAAGCGAATCGGGTTGTTCTGCGCCCCGCCCACCATGCGAATTGCTTCGAGCATGCGCAGCACGCCAAGGCCGGTGATGTTTGCCGTCAGCTCGGCCTGGTTGAAGCTGAGCGCGACGAACGAAATGGCGCCAAGGTTGTACACCTCGTCGGGTTGGCTGAATTCCAGCGCCTTGACCAGCGAGGGCAGGTCCGCAAGGTCGCCCGGCACCGGCTCGACGTAGGAGAACTCGTCTCGCATCTGCACCATGCGCGGGTTGTTCTGGCCCTTGACCATGCCGAACACTTCATAGCCCTTGCCATGCAGGAACTCTGCGAGATGTTGGCCGTCCTGGCCGGTGATTCCAGTGATGAATGCGCGGGGCATGATCGTTCAGTTCTTTCCGTCGTGGTCGGACCGCCAATGGGTCGCCGAAGTCTAGGACACCGCGCAGGGCTGCGGGCTGCCAGCAGCCCGTTGTACCTCGCAGCCAACGACCAATCGACGATTCCGATTAGCCTGTGCCCACATGTCTGTGCTGCGCGTTGGGTTCGATACAAGCCCGTTGTACGGGCCGAAGACTGGAATTGGCTTCGCGGTTGAGGCGCTGAGAAGCGCGTTGGCTCAGCGCGACGACGTGGAGTTGGTCGAGTATTTATTGTCGGCACGCGCTCACCCTGGGCCCGGTGTGCTGCGGCTTCCGTTGCCGGCCGCAGCAGCACATCAGTGCTGGGCCTATTCAAACCATCCCCGACTCGATCGATGGCTCAAGGACGTGGACGTGGTGCACGGCACGAATTACGTCGTGCCGCCTTCCCTGCTCCCCCGCCTGGTGTCGGTCTACGACTGCTGGTTCCTGCGCGACCCCGACGCTGCCAGCCCCGCTGTTCGGCTGGCCGGCAAGGTGCTACGGCGCGCCGTCGAGAGCGGGGCGGTGGTGCATGCCAGCTCACACGCCACCGCCGACGCCGTGCGCGAGTTTCTGCCCGGGACGGTTGTCCACACGGTGCACCTGGCCGCGCTGCCGCTGGCGGCACCCCCCAGCGAGTCGCCGATTCCCCTTCTCAATGGCCGCCCCTTCGTTCTTGCAATCGGCACGCTGGAGCGGCGCAAGAATCTTCCCCGACTGGTAGCTGCGTTCGGGCTTGTGGCCGCGCAAGAGCCAGGACTGCAATTGGTGATCGCGGGTGGCGACAGCGACGACCGCGAGGCAATCAATGCCTCCGTCGACGCGTTGGGCGAGCATGCCAATCGAGTGTTCTTCGCTGGTCGCATTGACGAATCTGTTCGCTCCTGGTTGCTCCACCACGCCACCGTGTTGGCATACCCCTCACTCGACGAGGGCTTCGGCTTCCCCCTGCTCGATGCAATGCAGGCCGGGGTGCCCATCGTTGCCAGCGACGCAGGTTCCATCCCAGAAGTCGCCGGCGAGGCAGCGCTGCTCTGTGCCGCCACCGACGTGGAGGCCCTGGCCAACAACCTGCAGGTAGCCGTCACATCGCCCTCCGTGCGCGCCCACCTCGTGACGGCGGGTCGCGAACAGTTGTCCCACTTCTCCTGGGATCGCTGCGGCGCCGCGATGGCTGCGCTGTACCGTCGGGTCGCCGCAGGCAGCGGCGTGAGCGATACGGAGCAGGGATGACAACGGTCAGTGTCGTGTGTGGCGGTGTGGGTGCTGCTCGCTTCTTGCGTGCGCTCGCGGGAATACACCCGTCGGAGGCCACCATCGGCGTGGTGAACACCGGTGACGACACGGTGATGCACGGCCTGTCCATCTCGCCCGATATCGACACCATCACCTACACGCTGGCCGGCGCCATCGACCCTGACCGCGGGTGGGGCCTTCGCGAGGAGACCTGGCGTGCGATGGATGCCCTTGGGCGATTCGTCCCCGTCCGCCCCATCGGTTCCAGCGCGGCGCCGACTTGGTTCAACTTGGGCGATCAGGATCTGGCGACTCACTTCTACCGCACAGCCCGGCTGCGTGAAGGTGCCACCCTCACCGAAGTCACGGCGGAGATCGCCGTCGCGTGGGGGATCACGCAGCAATTGATCCCGATGAGCGACAACCGGGTCACCACGATGGTCACGCTGCGCGACGAGGGCATCGAGGTGCCGTTCCAGGAGTACTTCGTGCAGCGCCAGCACTCGGTGCCAGTTGCGGCTGTTCGCTTCGACGGCGCCGCGCAGGCAACGCTGACGACAGCGGCGATGACGGCGTTCAGCGAGAGCGACGCGGTGGTCATCGCACCTTCCAACCCGCTGGTCTCTATCGCGCCGATCCGTGCGCTCGCGGGTGTCGACGCCGTGTTGTCCGCTCGGCGAGATTCGGTCGTCGCCATTTCGCCAATTGTCGGTGGGGCGGCCTTGAAAGGCCCAGCCGATCGTATGTTGGAGGAACTGGGCCACGAAGCGTCGGTAGTCGGCGTTGCCCGCCTGTACGCGGAGATTGCAGCAACCCTGGTCATCGACCCGGTCGACGCCCACCTGGCCGCTGCGGTCGAGGCAGCTGGCATGCGAGTCGTCATCACGCCGAGCGTGATGAGTACCGCCGAGATCGGCCACGAGCTCGCCCGCCAAACCCTGGCCGCCGCCCGTTGATCGCTAGCGGCCGACGCCGCGCAGGCCGATGCCGAGTTCGGTCCACGGGGCCCAGGCAAGGTGGATGCGCGCGCGGGTGGGCGCGATCGCGAAGCGTGAGATGTCGTGTTGCCGGCGAGGCGAGGGCGCGGGTTGTCGACCATCTGGCCCGGCCATCAACGTCCACAGATCGCGGATTGATGTCGCCACGCCGGTGCCGACATTGACGATCAGGCCGCTGCCCTTCACTGCCGCGCGCACCAGCGCATCGACCGCGTCGTCGATGTACAGAAAGTCGCGAGTTTGGCGACCGTCACCGTGCAACATCGGTGTGATGCCCTCACGTAACGCCTGATCGAAGGCGGCCACGACGCCGGCCTGTGGACGCTGGCGAGGGCCGTACACGTTGGTGAGGGCGAGCGCCGTGAACTCAACGGAGTGTTCCTCGCGGTACACGGCCAAGAGCTCAGCGAGCGTACGCGTCACCACGCCGTGCACACCCACCGGGTTCCACGGCTGGCTCTCTTTCACCGGCTGGTCCTTGCTGGGTACGTCGCCGTACAGAGTCACTGCCGACAGTGCCATCACGATCTTCACCTCGCCCAGCGAGCGAGCAGCTTCCAACACTGCCAGCGTGGAGCGCATCGCGTCGCCGGCGCACTGCTCGGCGGCAACACCCGGGGGCAGTACACCCAGGTGGTAGATCACGTCTGGGTTGCGCATGGCCACCAATGCTTGGAGCTCTTCGGCCCCAGCATCGAGCGTGTGGATCTTCAAGTCGCCGCCCAGTGAGCGTGCATTCGCGAGGTTGGCGAGAGAACCGGTCGACAGGAGATCGACGACGTCGACCGTGTGACCTTCGGCCAGTAGGCGCTCCGCGAGATGTGAGCCGATGAAGCCGGCCCCACCCACCACGAGCACGTTCACGCGTTGGAGGGGGCGGAGTTGGGGTCCGGGCGACGTTGGTCGCTCACCTGCTCGCCGGGGGCAACCACACCATCTGCCCCCAACACGCTGTTGTGCACCACAGCACCTGTGCCGACCCGACCCATGATCACCGAGTCTGTCACCACTGCGCCATCATCGATGACGGCACCGGGCAACAACACCGAGCGCGCAACAGTGGCGGCGCCGACGATCGAATGGGCGCCGACGATCGAATGCTGTACCACTGCCGACGAAGACACCGTGGCGTCGTCGTGCACGCCCTGACAGCGATCGTTGCGGCGGGTGCCAGCCAATACATCTAGGTTTGCCTGCAGGTACAGCTCCGGGCGACCAGTGTCCACCCAGTAGTCGTCGGTAGCCATGGCGAAGAGGCCGCCGGCAGCGGCAACCAGGGGGAACGTCGCCCGCTCGATGGACACCTTCTGACCGACCGGGATTCGGTGCAACACGGACGGCTCGAGCACGTACGTTCCAGCGTTGATCAGGGTGCTCGGTGCGGTGCCCGGCGCTGGCTTCTCGACGAAGCGTTCAACGCGGCCGTCGTCGCCGATGGCAACCACTCCGAAGGCCGAAGGATCCGGTACCCCAATCAGGTGAATCGTGGCTTCAGCCCCGTGATCCCGGTGAAATGCCACCAGTTGCGAGACATCGAGATCGGTGAGAATGTCGCCGTTGACCACCACAAACGTGTCGTCAATACCCGCCGCGTCGGCAGCGAAACGAATCGCACCCGCAGTATCGAGGGGCTCTGGCTCGACGGCGTAGCGCATGGCCACACCGGCGCACTCGCCGTCTGGAAATGCAGCAACGAACGGCTCGGGTTTGAATCCCAACGCCAGCGTGACCTCGGTGATACCGCTGCGACCGAGGTTGGCTATCAGCCGCTCGATGATGGGCACGTGACCCACGGGCAGCATCGGTTTGGGAATCGAGGAGGTAAGTGGACGCAGACGGGTACCGAAGCCGCCGACGAGCACGACCGCCCGCATCAGCCGCCGGTCGTGGTGGTCGCCGCTGCAGCCGTGGTGGTTGCTGCGGCAACGGTGGTGGTCGCTGCGGCAACGGTGGTGGTGGCAGCGGAATCCGTGCCATCCGAACCGACCACGGTGGTGGTCGTGGCGGTGCTCTCCGCGCCGATCACGCCCAACTCGGACAGCTTGGCAGCTGAATCCGGTTTGGCGATCTCTGCATCACGGGGGACTACAGCGATGGCAAAGACCATGCCGTTGTTCTTGAAGCGCAGGTTGCGGAAGTCGGTCACGTTGTCAAAGAATTCGCCGCTGGTGTAGTCGTTCCACACCCGAACCTTGAGGACCGCCTCTTCGCCTTCGCACGACGTGCCCTTGAACACATTGTCGTCATTGATGTCCCAGGAGCGAGGCTCTTCGGGCATTTGTGACTGAGGCAACGAGAGCTTGGTATCGGTGAGCTTGATGTCGTAGATGTCGAGGAAGACACCCAATTTCGCTCGGCGACCGGTGTTGCCGCCCGCCTGCGGGTGGTAGTGAATGATGCCGTCGCGGTCCGTGCCGCTGGCCACCGCGGTCAGGTCGCCGGTGGACGCGTCCTTTTCCAGCTCGGCGGCAGAGCCGGTGAGGTTGGGCAGCCACTCATCGCAGACTTTGATGCCATACGCGATGGACCATGCATCGCCGGGCTGTGGGGCACCCGTTTCTTCGCTGGGCAGCGAGATCTTGGCGTAGGCGACAAGAGCAACCATCGCGACAACGGTGGCAACGACGATGGCAGGGAAAGTGGTGCCGCTGGAGAAGCGGACCTTCTTGCCTTTGCCACGCGATGCGAGTTTGGCGACTTTGCGAGCGGACGATGACGTAGCCACGAGGGTGCGAGGTTATCTGCTGGGGACGGCAAAAGTTGCTCGGCGTCGAGGCGAACCGAGAGACCTCACGAGCTGTTCGTACGCGAGCGCCACCGCCTTCGGTGAGGCAGCACCGACCACCCAGGCCCGGCCGGCGACACCCATCGCGTCGGCCGCCGCCGGATCGGCCAACAGCTGACGAAGCCCGACGCTGAACGCCGCCGGGTCGTCAGGAGCGACCGCAACTCCCCCTCCACTGGCAGCCAGCATGCGGGGCACCTCGGTGCACGCGTCGATCGCGGCGAGTACCGGCCGACCCGCAGCGAGGATGGAATACGTCTTGCTCGGCACGCTG
>JAYVVY010000351.1:0-2205 GCA_043786575.1 Ilumatobacteraceae bacterium | reverse complement strand
GGCAGGAAGTAGTTGGCGAACGCTGCGGCCATCGGCATCACGAACAGGAACACCATGGTCGTGGCGTGCATCGTGAACATCTGGTTGTAAAGGTCCGCGCTGAGGACCGTGTTGTCGGGTGCCGCCAACTGCAGACGAATCAGTAGCGCTTCGGAGCCGCCGACGCAGAAGAAGAACATGGCGACAACGCCGTACATGATGCCGAGCTTCTTGTGGTCGACCGTGAAGACCCACGACTTCCACCCGGTGCTGCTGACAGGGCGCTTGAAGACGCCCATCGCGGCGGTGGGCGTGACCAATGCGGGTGGGCGGGCGACAGCGTCGCCGAAAAGGGCCGGGGCTGTGGAGGGTCGTTCGATGATTGCCATCTCGTTGGTTCCCTTTACTTCCGCTCGAGCAGGTAGGCGATGAGTTGGTCGATCTGATCCTCAGTGAGGTTCAGGTTCGGCATACCGCGTGTCTTGCCGCCGGTTGCGGCCAGCTTGGCCGGATCGGCGTACATCGGCTTCATGGCCGGGGCATTGCGCAGCCAGGTGCGCAGGTTGGCCTCGTTGAAGCACTCCGGCGTAACGCCCTGGAGGTACAGCGCCCCGAAGTCGGCAGGGTCTGCGTTCCACAGCTTGTTGCGGCACTCGTCGGTGATGAGGTCGAAGGTCCACCCGGCGAAGGCCGTGCGGGTCATCAGGTTGGTCAAGTTGGGTGCGGCGCCCGACACGACGTACAGGTCGGGAGCGGCCAAGATCGGTGTGCCGTCGGCGGTGACCAGATCGTTGACCTGGTGGCATTTGCTGCACTGGGCCTGGAACGTGCCCTCGCCCGTTGCCGCAAGCGTGCCTGCTTCGGGAGCAACGTAGGCCGCGGTTTGGTTGGTGACCCAGGTTTGGAAGTCGGCCGTCGTGAGTGCCACCGCTGCCTGGCGCATACGGGCGTGGCTGAGCCCGCAGAACTCGGTGCACTGACCGGTGTACAGCCCAGGCTGGTCCGCCTGCATGCGCAGGGTGTGCAGGCGACCGGGTACGGCGTCGCGCTTGCCGTTGAGCTTCGGGATCCAGTAGCTGTGGATGACGTCGCGGCTGGTGATGCGCAACAACACATCGACGTCGGCCGGAATGACCAGCTCGCCGCTGGTGACGATGGACTTGGTGATCTCGACGCCGCCGCACGTACTGCCCTGTACATAGTCGTACTCCCACCACCACTGCTGGCCGGTGACGTTGATGACGCAGTCGTTGTCCTTCTTGTCGAGTTCAAACACGGCGGCCACGCTGGGCACCGCCACGACGGCAAGGATGATGGCCGGCAAGATCGTCAGCATGATCTCGAGCTTGGGGTTGCCGTGCGACTGCTCGGGAAGGTCCTGACCGCGATCCTTGAACTTCCAGATCGCGTAGCCGACGAAGCCGAAGACGATGAGGCCAACGACGCCGGAGATGTAGAACAGCGTGCGCTGCAAATCGTCGATCTTGCGGGCGTTGGAGCCAGCGGGCTGGAACGTGTCCTGCGGGGCATTCTTGGCGCAACCGGCCAACACAATGCCCAACCCCGCCGCGACGGCGAGGTAGCGACGACCAGCGAATCGACCGATCATTTTTCTGCTCTGCTCCATGCTCACGGGACCACAATCGCAATTGTCTGGCCCTCGACACCGGGAACCTGCAGCTCCATCGGGGTGCTGCTGGCGGCGTTGGTCTTGGGGATCCTGAAGGTCAAGAATGCTTCCTTGCCCGGGTTGATTGCTGTCGTGCACATCACGACTTCACTCTCCTGGCCGAACGTTCCCAAGCGAGCGGTGAGCCGCTGCGGGGATGCCGACTCGTTGTGGAACCGTATTCTGACATTGGTACTGCGTGGCACCGTGATCGTGTCGAAATTATCTTCTGGATCTGTGAAACCGGCGATGCGAGCGATGAGGTCGTCGTTGGATTCCAAGAAGATATTGGCGATGACGTTGCTCTTGGCCGAGACATCCTGCGAGCCGCGGTCGTCGACCTCAGCCTCAGTGCCACCCTCGAGACACAGCGCAGAGTCGACCGTTGTGGGGTGCTCTTCGATGGTCCGCTGACCCTGACGGGCCGATGCCACACCGGCACCGAGCAACGCAACTGCGCCGATAGCGCACACGCCCAGCAAGGTGCCCCGACTGACGTTGCGCCGGCTGGCGAGCGTGAACGCGCCGACAGCGACGATGGTGCCGATTGCGAGGAA
>JAYVVY010000350.1:0-4269 GCA_043786575.1 Ilumatobacteraceae bacterium | reverse complement strand
GCGAGCCGTTTCGATCGACGGTGGTTGTGCCGGGGCTGTCGGGGTGCCCAGCAGGCACGCCGGTCTCCGTGTCATCAATTCGTTGACAGCGGGCGTAGTGCACGCCGGCGTTGACTGCGGCGCAGGTTGCCACCGAGCCGACCGCAACTTCGTTCAAAGTCGTCGTTGTACACAGCGTGCCGACGTAGGAGTGTGAGAGTCCTCCATCGGCTTCAAGTGAGGCGAATTTCGTCCACACGCTGTCGTCGCACAACACCATCCCGTAGCCGCGGTTGTTTGCAGGGTCGGCGCTCGTGACGAGTGTTGGCCACATGGTGATCGCGTGGTCGGTCGTTGCAAAGGTGATGATGCCTGGATCGTCCACGAAGGGTTGCGACGTCTCCTCGGCGGCGAGCGTCGTCGACGGCCCCTCACCGCTCGATGACGGCGACTCCGCAGAGCCGTAGCGGTTGAAGATTGTGACACCGTTGAGCTGGTTTGCTAGCTCTGCAAGGTCCGCGAACGTCGCAGTTGGTGGTGAGCCATCGGGCATGGAGACAACGATCTCGACGACCACGTTGGTCACCCACTCGAACGCAGCCGAACGCTGATTTGCCGTCTCAGCGCCCGGCCCGGTGCCACCATCGATGAGCATGCGACCATTTGCTTGCATCCGTTCTCGGCCGGCGAGTTCGGTTGCCAACATCCGGTCCCAGTCCTCTGGGCTGAGGTTGTGCAGGCGAATCTCGATGATGGGAAGGCCAGACGATGGGTCGATCGGCACGTAGCGCGCTACGCCGTATTGGTCGCCAACAGGTTGCAGTTCAGCGCTCTTGAGTTGATATCCGTCAGGCGTGGTGGGAAACGCAACCTGAGTCGGCCCCGCCAGTTCGCCCACGCCGGCACCGGTGCTGTCGGCTGTTACTGCAAGGTCCTGCCACTCGCTCTCCGAGACGGAGCGAAGGTCGTTCGCGATCCTCAGCAACTCGGCCTTCAGTGCCGACCTGCCTGTCGGGTTGGGTCCATTGGACCCCGAAACCGTGATGACTTCGCCCGATGGCTCCCGCCAAAAGACAGTCCCGCCGATCTCTTTAGTCGAGGGCCCGTGGCTGACTGTGAACCAACCGGCCACGCCCCGCACGTCCACCCGCTCGAGCGTCTCCTGCATCTTGAACAGCTCGTAACTCGGAGGTGGTGTGGCGGCCTCAGACTCGATGTTGATCATCGTCTGTCGGGTGTCGTCGTCAATGAACGACAGCAGCGGAGCGGTTCCGAAGAAGTGGCGCATGTTCATTGCCGCAAGAACCTGGTAGCCGTCGGTGAGGTCAGGGGGAGCTACGAGCGTGCCGGCGTCCGTAGGGACCACGATCCCAGCAAGATCGAGCAGTATTTGGCGACTCCCGGGAATCGGATTCCGCATGCCGAGAATCACGGCGTCGCCGTTGCTGAGCTCGTATTGCAGGACCAGGGTGCGGTTGATCGAGTCCTCAACGAACTCGCCAGTGGTGCCGCCCACCTCGATGAGGTCAACCTGGTAGTCCGCAGTGTTTGTCTCGTCGGCCCAGAGTCGCCACTTCTCTCCGATCGTGATGCTCACAGGATTGATGAAGCCGGCGTCGGAAGGTTGCGCGACGAGCACCCGATATCGCTCGGCGTTGCCCAGGCCTTCGTTCAGGGACTGTGCGTACCACAGGTGGTATCCGCTGATGGGTCCCGGAACCACCCAGTGCGAACCGAGTGCGGGATAGCTCGCTGTTCGTTCGCGTGAGTCGCGCTGAACGAGCACCGTCACGGCGCCCGCGATCAGTAGAAGTGTCGCGGCGGCAAGGAGTAACCGCCGCTGCCGCGGCCTGATTCTGCTGCGAGTGATGACATCGAACTGGGCGACATTGCTCGTCGACTGGTCGACGGTAGACGAGGCACACGCAGCCGCGGCGACGTCAAGATCGTCGGCGTATCGACGGAGGCGTTCTTCGACGGAGAGACTCATCGTCACTTCTCCAATTCGTTTCTGAGGCGAGCGGTGCCGCGGTGGACGTGGTTTCGAACGGTGGTAACGGGGACATCAAGTAGCTCGGCGACCTCGGCATATGACCAGGCGTACCCGTGGACCAACACGACTGCGACCCTGACTTCCGGGCGCAGGCGGCGGAGTGCGTCCGGCAGTGCCGGCTCGCTTGCGGAAATCTCTGGAGCTGTCTCGCGGGGCAGGACGGGGGCTCGTCGCTTCCATCGGTGATGGCGCTGAGCCCTCGTCTGGGCCACTCGGTAGAGGTAGCCGATTGGGTTCGACATCTCGGACACCTCCGGCCAGTGCTCCCATGCGTACGCAAGGGCCTCGGAGGTGGCGTCGGAGCCGGCCTCGACTCCGTAGCGCGCAACCAGAGCCCGTCGAAGTCGCTGTTCGGCGTCGGGAGCAAACGTACGGAACTCGACGGATTCGCCAGCGCGTCGGTCCGTTTCGAAGGTCACAACACTGAAGAGCCTTGCAGATCCGATTCGTTTCACCGATCGGTCGGACATCGGGAGCGACGGGTTAGTTGCGTTGTACTCGGCCGCTCAACGACTTGAAGGCGAGGGTGAAGCTGATAGCGCCCATGCAGGCGATGGCCAGCACGGCTTTGCCGATGCGGTCCCACTCCCAACCTGTCTGGAGCAGCGCTCGCATGCCATCGAGCATGTAGGTGGTCGGATTGAACTTCACCGCCGTCGCCAGCCAACCCGTCATCGCCTCCTGGGGCAGGTAGGCCGTCGTCAGAAACGCGAACGGGAAGAACAGCAGGAAGGCGTTGTTCACCGCCGTTGGGTTGCCCGTGCGGAGCGCAATCGCATACGGGAAGCCGGTGAATGCCAGCCCCCACAATCCAGCCAACAGCACGAACGCGACGATGCCAAGTAGGCCGGTGGCGACGTGAATCCCGAGCACCAAACCCAACACCAGTACCGGCACGGCGAGCGCCACGATCAGTACGAAGTCGGCAGTCATCAAGCCTAAGAGCAACGTGCCGCGCCGCACTGGCGTCAGCAACAGACGATCGAGATAGCCGTTCTGAATGTCGGTCACCAACGCGCTCGCTCGGCTCACCCCGGTCACTGCGAACACGACGGCAACGGGCAACTGGAATGCCTTGTAGTCGAAGCCCGGAGGAAAGCTGTCCTCGACGAACGACTGCAAAGCGCCCACATTGACCACGAAGAAGAACAGGGGAATTGCGAGGGCCGGTCCGAACGCCTCCGGGTCGCGCCATGTCAGCCGCAACGCCCGCAGGCTGACGGTGCGAAGGTCGGTCCAGAAGCCGGCCCGCCGCGGGTGTACTCGTTCGCCATGCGTGACAGCGACTGCGCTCATGCTGCGTCCTCCTGCATACGGCCACCGGTCAGGTGTAGGAACACGTCGTCCAACGTCGGCGTTCGCAACGTCAGGCCCTCCACCACCACCCCCGCATCCGCCAACGCGACAGCGACCGGACTGATTGCTGCCGCACCATGCGCCACTGACATCACCACCTCGTCGCCTGACGTCTCCACCCGCTCAACGGCGTCCAGGCGATCGACGACCTGAGCCACCTCCGTGGCAGTCCCGGCCGCAACGCGGGCAATGATGACGTCGCTGCCGATCGACCGCTTCAGCTCGGTCGGCGTCCCCTCCGCCACCAGCTTTCCGTGAGCAATGATGCCCACTCGGTTGGCCAGCGCATCGGCCTCCTCCAGGTACTGCGTGGTGAGGAAGATGGTCATCCCCAACACTTGGTTGAGGTAGCGCACCTCTGTCCATACAGCAGCACGACTGGTGGGGTCCAGCCCCGTCGTGGGCTCGTCGAGGAACAACACCTCTGGCTGATGCACCAGCGCCGCAGCCAGATCGAGTCGACGTTTCATGCCGCCCGAGTAGGTGCTGATGCGGTCGTCGATGGCCGACCCGATATCCACCAGCTGCAGCAGTTCGGCCAGCCGCTGTCCGCGTTCCACCTTCGACAGTCCGTACAGCCGACCCTGCAGATCCAGCAACTCGCGACCGGTCTGCTTTCCATCCAGCGCGGCGTCCTGTAACGCAACTCCGATTCGCAGGCGCACTTTCTCCGCGTCGCGAGCAACGTCGAAACCGGCGACACTGGCCGAGCCGCCAGTGGGCGCGAGCAGCGTGGTCAGCATGCGCATCATCGTGCTCTTGCCGGCGCCATTGGGCCCGAGGAAGCCGTAGATCTCGCCGCTGGCAACGGACAGATCGACACCGTCGACGGCCCGTGTGTCACCGAACGACCGGGCGAGTTGGTTTGCTTCGATTGCGGC
>JAYVVY010000349.1:0-14388 GCA_043786575.1 Ilumatobacteraceae bacterium | reverse complement strand
AAGTCCGGCGGCATTCCGCGCCCGTGGGTGCGGAACCCCGTCACGAATGTCGCCGAACGCGCCCAACGTCGCACACACCGAACTGCCGATGGGCAGGGTCGCTCTACGCGTCCGCGGACGCGTGGAGAACGTCGCCAAACCTGCCGAACTGGGCGGTTCAGCTGAACCGCTTGGTCAGACAGGGTGGCCGGCGAGGTGGCGCAGGGCCATCGCGCTGTACACGGCGACGCCATTGACCATTGCGTCTTCGTCGAACATCACGCGGTTCGAGTGGTTTGCCGGGGCAGTGGCGGGATTGCGACCCTCACCAGTGCCACCGAGGAAGAGCATTGCACCGGGCACTCGGTTGAGCACGTAGCTGAAGTCCTCGGCACCCATCACCGGGTTGGGTAGGCGCACGGTGGAGGATGCGCCGACTACCTCGCCTGCGACCGCGAGTGCGAAGTCGGCAGAACCCGGGTTGTTGACCGTCACCGGGTAGCCGTCGTGGAACTCGACGACGACCTGTGCGTCGTGCGCTGCGCTGACGCCTTCAGCGACGCGACGAATGCCGTCGCGCACCTTGGCCCGTGTGCGTTCGCTGATGGCGCGGATGGTGCCCTCGATGAACGCGGTCTCGGGGATGATGTTGTTGGTGGTGCCGGCCGAGATGCGGCCAACAGTGACGACGGACGGGTCGAACACGTCGATGGTGCGCGTGACCATGGTCTGCAGGGCCTGCACGATCTCGCAGGCGATCGGGATGGGGTCGAGTGCGGCGTGCGGCTGGCTGGCGTGGCCGCCGCGACCCTTGACCGTGATCTGCATCACGTCGGCGCTGGCCATGATGCTGCCGCCCTTGCTGGCAATCCAGCCAGTCGGCAGGTTGCTGGTGATGTGTATCGCGTACGCGCCGGTCACCGGCGATTCGCTGCCGTCCGCCGCGGGCGCAACGTCGAGCAGGCCTTCGTCGAGCATGAACCCGGCGCCGCCGTCGCCCTCTTCGCCCGGCTGGAACATGAACAGCACGCGGCCGGGAATCTCGTCGCGGCGTGCGCTCAGCAACTTGGCCGCGCCGACCAGCATCGCAGTGTGCGTGTCGTGGCCGCAGGCGTGCATCTTGCCGTCGTCTGCACTTTGGAACGGCAGGTCGGTGTCCTCGTGCAACGGCAGCGCGTCCATGTCGCCGCGCAGCAACACCGTCGGCCCTGGCTTGCCACCCTCGAGCATCGCGGCGATGCCGCTGGTGGTTTCGTGCAGCGTCAGCGACAGCGGCAGACCCTCCAGCGCCGCCAGCACGTTCTCTCGCGTCACCGGCAGGTCGTTGCCCAGTTCTGGCCAGCGGTGCAGCGTGCGCCGCAGCGCAACCGTCTCGTCCTGGAGGTCGCGGGCTTCGGCGATCAGAGTGTCGAGTTCCATTGCCGCATGCTAGGCAAGACGGCGTGGGCAGCGAAACGGAACTGGTCGACATCGTGGACGACGACGATCGCGTGGTCGCGACAGTCACACGCGCCGAGATGCGCGCCGGTCGTCTACAACACCGCGCTGTCAGCATTGCGGTGATGAGTAGCGAACGGCGCCTGCTGGTGCATCGCCGGGCAGACGACAAAGACGTGTGGCCGGGCATGTGGGACATGGCAGCTGGCGGAGTGGTGGCTGCGGGCGAGTCCTACGACGACGCGGCCCGTCGCGAACTGGCCGAGGAGTTAGGCGTCGAGGTCGCTGACTTTCACCACCTGGGTGAAGGCCGCTTCGTCGACGAGTCGGTGGCACTGATCGGTCGCGGCTATCTGGCGGTGCACGACGGCCCATTCACGTTCACCGATGGCGAAATCGCCGAGGTCCGTTGGGTCAACGCGGTGGAGCTCGAGGCATTGATGGCGACCGAACGATTCGTACCCGACAACATCGAGCTGCTGTTGCCCCTTCTTTTGCCGTTCTGGTGATCTCACCATGCCCAGTAGGGGTGACGGCAGCGCATCGGGCGCGTCGGCGAAAGGAACCATCATCATGTCCATGTATGGCGCAAACCCCGAGCAGCTCGCATCCCTTGGCCGCTCGCTGAAGCAGCAGATCACCAGCATCGAGGGCGTGATGAGTGCGGTCTCGTCCGCCCTCAGCGGCACCACCTGGGTGGGCCCTGCTCGCGACCAGTTCGAGAATGACTGGAACACGTCGTTCCGCACGGCGCTCGGCAAGCTCAACCAGGCGTTCGACGCTGCTGGCAGTGACTGCATCGCCCGCAGCACCGACCTCCAGCGGGTCATGGGTGCCCGTTGACCGCTGTAGCAGAAGCATGCCACACTCGTAGCATGAGTCGAGTTCGGATCAGCACCACTGTCGACGAAGCAACCTTGACCGCCGCCCGCAACTTGGGCATCGGCAACGACGCCGCAACCATCGATGCCGCTCTCGCGGCACTCGTTGCCGCACGCCGGCGGGCAGAAATAGATCGCTCGTACGAGGCCTACGACCGCATTCCGCTCAACACACCGGATGAGTGGGGCGACATGGAGTCGTTTCTCGATTCGCTTGCGTCCGCCGAACTTGCACTTCGACGAAAGGCTTCGGATGCTCCCGAATAGGGGTGACCTGTGGTGGAGTGAAACGCCGGAAGAGGGGCATAGACCGTGTGTGGTGTTGAGTCGCGATGAGGCCATTCCAAGACTGCGTCGAGTTCTCGTGGCCTTCGCCACCACGTCGAAGCGGGGCCTCGCGACCGAAGTCGCTCTTGAGCCCGGAGACGATCCGGTGACAGTGAGCTGCGTGCTCGGCCTCGACACACCCACGATGGTCTCCGTCGGCCTTCTCACGCATCGGATGGGCCGGCTGAGTGATGATCGGATGCGTGAGGTCTGCGCGGCGTTGGCGACCGCCGTCGACTGTCAGTAGTCGTTCGGCGGAAACGGTGGAGGTCATCGGTCGCTACCATCGCAGCGTGCTGCTGTTGGAGTTCACGATCGAGCCGTTCCATGAAGGGAACCCTGGGCCGCATGTGACCGCGGCGGTCGACGCGGTAGAGGCGCTCGGCATCGAGGTCGAGTTCGGGCCGTTCGGCTCGTCGTGCACGGTCAGCCAGGCGCAGCTCACCGAGGTCTCCGGCCTGATCGTCGGCGAGGCGTTCGCCAACGGTGCCACGCACGTCAGCTTGCACGCCGAGCGCGTGCCCGATGCGGCCGGTGATGCGTGAACAAGCTGCCACGCCACCCGCTCGTGCTAGCGGTGAAGCCGATTGTCGAGCAGCTCGGGGCTTCGCTGGTGGCCGCCGAGGATCGCGAGCCAGGCGACCTGCCATTGAAGTGGGAAGGGGTCGTCATCGCCGCCGTTCGCCCCGCACCATTGCACGGCGCACTTGATCGCCTGATCGAGTCGGTAGAGCGTGAGATGGGGGCTGCGTTGCCCAGCCTGTCTCGCGAGGAGAAGCAGAAGGCCATCCGTTTGCTCGACGACCGTGGCGCCTTCATCCTTCGCCGCGCGGTCGAAGACGTTGCCGACGCAATGGGTGTCAGCCGCATCACCGTCTACAACTATCTCAACGCCCTGCATCGCTGAACGGCTTGTATCGATGAAGTCGTTTGATGTCATCGCGTTTGATGCGGACGACACGCTGTGGCATAGCGAGGACGGGTTCACCGCGAGCGAACTTCGTTTCGTCGAGCTCGTTGCGCCGTTCGCGCCTGCGGGCATCGACGTCCGGGCGGCACTCACCGCCGTGGAGCGCAAGAACCTTCCTGTGTTCGGGTACGGCGTGAAGGCGTTCGGGCTGAGTGCCATCGAGGCCGCGCTGTCGATCACCGATGGCGCAGTGTCCACATCGGTGATCAACGAACTCCTCGACAGGGTGCGTGCCACTCTCACGGAGCCTGTCCGCCTGCTGCCGCATGTGCCTGAAGTGCTGGCCGCCGTAGGTCGCGACTATCGGCTGGTCTTGATTACCAAGGGCGACCTCATCCACCAGACCCACAAGGTGGAGACAAGCGGGCTGGCCCATCACTTCACCGATGTCGAGATCCTGTTGGAGAAGGACCCGCAGACGTACGACCGCATCTTCCGCAAGATCGGTGTTGCGCCCGACCGTGTGTGCATGGTGGGCAACAGCGTGCGCAGCGACATCCTGCCGGTGATGGCACTCGGCGGCACTGCCGTGCACGTGCCCTACCCGCTGCTGTGGGAGCTGGAACACGTCGACCCGATCGACGCCGACCGCCACCATTTCGCCGAACTCGAATCAATCGCCCACCTGCCGGCCTGGCTGGCGGACGACTGAGCCTGGTTAGGGCAGCCAGATCTGGTGGGCTTCTACGATCTTGCCACCGCGAACGGTGAGCAGGAACGGGAAGGGTACGAAGGCGAAACCCTCGGGCGCCGCTGCCGCTGGGGTGGCGCCGCTGGCGAGTGCGAACAGTTCATCGGCTGTGACAGCGAAGTTCGCCCGATCGTCAGTGACCACCGTGACCGACACGAGGTCGGTCAGCGCCGCATCCGCATCGAGGTTGGGCTCGCTGAGCGTGCCGAAGTCGTTCGGGCACTCGTCGACGCCGAGCTCCTCGGCACACGCATCCGCGAAGAAGGCCTGCGTGACGTGAAACACGAGCGACGGACCGCTTGGGTCGACGGGTAGGAGCAGCTCGCTCCAGTATGCGCCGTCGGGGCTGAGCGCTGAAGGATCGACGGCGGTGGTGCGATCAGGGACGCCCGGCACCGGCGCACGGTCGTACAACTTGACGGTGCCCGGGCCTTCGTCGCCGCCACACCCGCTCAGTGACAGGCATGCCACCGCGGCTACTGCGACGAAGCGCACGATCACAGTCGGCGAAGCTTCACGTTCGTCACGCGGTGATCGTTTCCCTTTGTGAGCAAAAGGCTGGCGCGGGTCTTGGTGGGTGCGATGTTCTCACGCAGGTTCTTGCCGTTGATCTCGCGCCAGATGAACTTCGCCGTCTCCACCGCTTCCTCGCGTGTGAGGTGCGCGTAGTGCTGGAAGAAGCTGTTCGGGTCTTGGAACACCGTCTCGCACAGGGTGAGGAAACGTTGCACGTAGAACTGCTCGATGTCGGTCTCGTTGGCATCGATGTAGATCGAGAAGTCGAAGTAATCGCTGACGAACTCGGTGATACCGGAGCTGTCGATTGGGGTGCCCACCTGCAGCACGTTGAGGCCCTCGATGATCACGATGTCGGGCTGGCGTACGACGACTTCCTCACCGTCGACGATGTCGTACACCACGTGGCTGTAGACCGGCGCGCTGGTTTCGGCGGTGCCACTCTTCAGGTCGCGCAGGAACTGCAGCAGGCGTCGCGTGTCGTAGCTCTCCGGGAAGCCCTTGCGGTTCATGATGCCGCGTTCTTCCAGCACCCGGTTGGGGTGCAGGAAGCCGTCGGTGGTCACCAGGTCCACCTGCGGGTGGTCCGGCCAGCGGGCTAACAGCGCTTGCAGGATGCGGGCAAACGTGCTCTTCCCAACGGCCACGCTGCCGGCCACGCCGATCACGTACGGCACCTTCGGCGCCAACGTGCCGAGGAATGCAGCCGAAGCCTTGTGCAGGTTCTGCGTGGCAGCGACGTACAGATTGAGCAGACGTGTGAGGGGTAGATAGACCGCGGCAACCTCGTCGAGATCGATGCGCTCGTTGATGCCGCGCAAGGACACCAGGTCGTCCTCGCCGAGCGTCAGAGGCGTGGCTGCGCGCAGCGCGGCCCATTGATCGCGGTCGAAGGACAGGTAGCGGTCCGCCGTGTCGGTGAGGTTCGATGCCGTCACGGGGCCAGACCCTACGCTCACAGGGTGACCGAGCCGCAACCACAAAGGCAACGCCAGCGCGCCGACCGGCCGACTCGAAAGGAACTGGGGGCGTGGTACACCCCGCCGGCGCTGGTGGAAGCGGTAGTTCGTGAGGCGATTTTCGACGGAGCGCAGAGTGTGCTGGACCCAGCGTGCGGCGACGGCCGGTTCCTGCGCGCAACCGGTCTGCCGCAGCAAACCGGCGTCGACATCGACCCCACCGTCGCGTTCGTTCACGACGACTTCATTCACGACGACTTCATTCACGACGATGCGTTGACGCGCGGCTGGGGCGACCAGCAGTTCGACGTCGTTGTCGGCAACCCCCCGTACCTCAACCAACTCTCGCGACTGACATCACGCGGGGGCAGCAGCAAGTTCGGCGGCGGCCCGTACGCAGACGCTGCGGCCGAGTTCCTTGTACTCGCGATTCGCCTGACGCGACCCGGTGGTCGCGTTGGGCTGGTGCTGCCGCAATCGCTGCTGGCGACTCGTGATGCCGCCGCAATCCGCTCGGCGGTCGATGGTGCTGCGGCGCTGCGATGGATGTGGTGGTCGAACACGCAGATGTTCGATGCAAGTGTGCGCGTGTGGGCGGGTGTGTGGGAAGTGGGTGGTGCGTCAGGCGAGGTGCGCCGCGCATTTGGCCCGGACTTCACTGAGCTGCCGCCGATGCCGATGCCGCGTCAGTGGTCCGGCCTGCTGACTGGCTCGTCAGTCGCTGTGTACGACGGGCCGACGCTGGGCACGATCGCGACCTTCACCGTCGACTTCCGCGATCAGTACTACGGGCTCGTCGGAGCCGTTGGTGACGACGAGGACGGCCCTCCCTTGATCACCAGCGGGCTCATCGAACCGGGCCAATGCCTCTGGGGTGAACGGCCGGTGCGCTTCGCCAAGCGGCAGTACGCAGCGCCGCGAGTGGCTGTCGAGCGGCTCTCGCCAGCACTGCAGAAGTGGGCAACCGCGCGGCTGGTGCCGAAGATTCTGATTGCGAACCAGACGAAGGTGATTGAAGCCGTCCACGACGAGACAGGCGAGTGGCTGCCCAGTGTGCCGGTGATCACCTGCGTGACGGAGCAGCCCGAACGGGTGCTGGCGGTGCTGGCGTCGAGCGCGGCAAATGAGTGGGTGCAACAGCACGCTGCCGGCAGCGGCCTCTCCGCCACCAGCGTGCGCCTCAACCCGAGGTTGTTGGCGAGCATCCCGCTCAGACAGTAAAGCTGCGGGCGCTGAGGGAGCTCCAGCGACGGGCATTGACCACCGCGCGCAGGGTCATCCACGTCAGCTGCGCGCCCCACAGACCGGCGAGGCCGAGCGCCGGAACGAACAGCGTGGCCAGCGCCAGCGGCAGGTAACCGAGCAGGTTGATGACAGCCTGGCGACCAAGCCAGCGCTCGTCCTTCGCGCCGATCAGTGCCCCATCGAAGGCGAAAGCAACGGCGCCCGGGAACTGCATGACGGCCAGGATGATCAGCCCCGCGGTCAGCCGATCGCGCACCGCACTGTCGGCGCTGAAGATCGCTGGTGCGAAGGGGCTGATCGCGATCAACATCGTCGCCAAACCCACGGCAACCCACAGCGAGAGGCGAGTACTGATTCGCCCCACGCGAGTGGCTTCGGCGGGGTGGTTGCCGCCGAGCTCTCCTGCAACCAGAGACTGTGCCGGAATGGCGAGCGCATCCAGAATCAGCGCGAGCAACATGAACAGCTGAGTGAGAACCTGGTTGGCCGCCAGCGTCGGGGTGTCGATGCGTGCGGCGACGAACGTTGCCGAGTTCCACACGGCGAACATGGCCAGAGAACGCACCGCGAAGTGGACACCACTGGTGAGCACTGGTTTCATCCGCGCCCAGGTAGCGCGCAGCCGCGTCAGGTGTGGCTGCATGATGCCGAGGAATGCGCCGGCGGCCAGGACCTGCACGATCACTGTGCTCCATGCAGATCCAGCAACTCCAAGGTCCAGCCCGTAGACGGCGATGATCTCGAGTACCAGGTTGACGATGTTGGCGACCACCACCAGCACCAACGGCTTGCGCAATTGATTGACGCCGCGCATCACACCGTGGCCGACGTACGCAATCAGCACGAACGGCACGCCGACGGCGCTGATGCGCAGGTACGTCGATGCGTGTTCCAACACTTCGCCGCGACCGCCGAGTAGCCAACACAGCGGCCGCGCGGCGATACCCAGAGCGAGACCCATCGGAACGCCGAGTAGGGCCGCCAACTGCAAACCGTTGGTGGCAACCCGTCGCGCCTCGGGCGCGTCGCCGCGGCCGTGCGCGAACGCAACGTCGGGGGTAAGCCCGTACTCCAGCGCCGCAGTCAAGGAGATCACGGTGAGCAACACCGTGGAGGCAATGGCAAGCCCCGCAAGCTGGGGCGTACCGAGCCGGCCGACAATCGCGGTATCCACCAGCACGTAGAGGGGCTCGACGGCCAGCGTGCCCAGCGCCGGAATCGCCAGGCGGACGATGCGCCGTTCAAGATCGTCGCGCAACAGTGGCACGCCGCATGTTGCCACGCGGCATGTCAGTGCCGTCGGGCTTTCCTACAGTCAAAAATTCATCCGTTCGGAGAGGGGAGTCCTCGTTTTCGCGTCACCTCTCGTTCATGTACCGTTTACCCGACGTTCACCATTTGCGATGTGCGTCGACGGATCCGGGGGGAACCATGTCCAATGACTACGTGTGGGATGCGCCGGGGCCTGGGCCCTGGCAGCAGGACAGTGCGCACAATCCGGTGTCGCAATCACGGCTGATGCAACAGATCTACCCCGCCGGGTTCAACCGCGGCTTTGAAGAAACGTTCGCTGCCTACGGCCTGCTGCTCGACCGTCTGGCGATGGGCGTGGTCAATGGTTTCACCTATCACCAGCCGCAACCGTTCGACATGCCAGGACCAGATGGCCCCAAGGACCCGCAGTGGCTCGGCGCCGAGGTTGGCCGGAGGGCAGGTGTGGCTGCCGCCGCCGTGGAAGGTCGCATCTGGCGCGACGCGATGCAACGGTGGGACAACGAGTTGAAGCCTGCGTCGGAACGTCGTCACCGCGAGCTGGGGTCAATCGACCTCGGCACGCTCGACGTTGCGGAATTGCGTGACCATGTGCGCGCCTGCGCCGCGCAGGTGGGGGCGATGGTGTACCAGCACCACGTGCACAACTGCCATGCACTGGTCCCCGTGGGTGACTTCATGCTGCAGACGGCGGGCTGGACGCATCGCAACCCGGCAACGCTGTTCGCGGTGCTCGACGGCTACTCGCCGGTGTCCAATGTCTCGCCGCCCGAAATGCACGCCGCGCTCGGTGCCATTCGCGCCGACGCCGCAGCGCTGGCGCTCTTGGAGAGCGATCGGCCCGCCGCAGAAGTGATCGTTGAGCTGCGGGCACTCTTGCCGGAGGTCGACGACTACGTGGGCGGGGTGCACTTTCGTGTTCTGGACGGTTTCGACGTCACCAATCCGACGATCGGTGAGCGGCCCGAGAGCATCGTTGGTCGCCTTCGCGCAGCGATGAACGTCGACCACGACGCATCGCCCAAGCGCGCCGACGAGTTCGCCGCCGAGCTGCGCGAGGCGACACCCGAGGGCGATCGCGATGCGTTCGACGACCTTCTCCGTGAGGCACGCCTCGTGTATCGCCTTCGCGACGAGCGTGGCCTTTACAGCGACATCCCGTCCATCGGTCTCCTACGCCTCGGTGTGCTCGAGCTGGGCCGCCGACTGGCGGCCGACGGCCGTATTTCAGCTGCGGACGACCTGCTCGACGCCGACCTCGACGAGATCGACGCCATCGTTGGCGGCGACGCCACACCCACCGCCGACGACCTGCGACTGCGCGGGATCGAACGTGTCGCACTGTCGCATGCGGGCCCGCCGCGGTATCTGGGGCCGCCACCGCCACCGCATCCGCCGTTGGACGCTCTACCCCCGCAATTGGGGCGAGTGATGGGCGCTGTCGGCTTCACTATCGACGGCATTCTGGGGCAGCTCGACCGTGCAGGAGGTGATGCGTCGACAATCATCGGCATCCCCGGAGCTGCAGGCGTCTACGAAGGTCCGGCCCGCCTGGTCCGCTCCATTGACGACTTGTTCGATCTGGAGCAGGGCGACGTGCTCGTCGCTCCGACCACGGGCGAGGCGTTCAACTCCATGCTGCACCTTGTCGGAGCGATCGTCACCGACCACGGCAGCTTTGCGTCGCATGCGGCGATCGTGTCGCGCGAGATGGGTTTCCCAGCCGTCGTCGGCACGGTCGATGGCACACGCCGCATCACAAACGGCACTCGTCTCCGCGTCGACGGTACGACGGGGCAGGTCACCATTCTCGAATGACCGACTCGGCTCCCTCGGCCATCGGGGCCACCTCGGCCTCCACCGCCACTGTGATCGGAATCGCCCTCGCGGCTGTTCTGGTGCCATTGAACTCGACCATGATTGCTGTGGCACTGCCGCGCCTGGCGCGCGAGTTCGGCATCGAGAAGGCGCACGCGAGCGTGCTGGTCACCGTCTACCTGATGGCGATGTTGGTGGGGCAGCCCATCGCAGGCCGCCTGGGCGACCGGATCGGAGTCCGCCGACTCGCGACGATCTCGGTGGTTGGGTTCGGAGTGTTCTCGGGACTCTCGATGTTCGCCGGGTCCTTCGCGGTGCTCGTCGCCTGCCGTGCGGGCCAGGCGGTGTTCGCCTCGGCCATCATGCCCAGCGTGCAGGCGATGCTGCGCATGATCACCACGCCCGCGGACCGCGGTCGTGCGTTTGGCGTACAGGGTTCTGTCGTCGGTGTTGCCGCCGGTTTGGGTCCGGTGATCGGCGGCGTGTTGCTGGCCACACTCGGCTGGCGGGCCATTTTCGGCATCAACATTCCAATTGTGTTGGTGGTGTTGTGGGTGCTGGGGCGAACCGTGCCGGTATCGGCCGACAAGCAGATTCCTCCGGCCCCCGCTCTGTCGCAGCCACGGGAACGGGTGGCGAACCCGGTGTTCATGGCGGCGTTCGGCACGCAGGCGCTGGCGACGTTTGCGCAGTACGGATTGCTGTTGCTGACGCCGATGCTGCTCGACGACCGTGGCTGGGGTTCGGCCTCGGTGGGCGGGGCGCTGTCGCTGCTGACGGTCGGTCTGATCGTCACCAGCCCGCCAGGTGGTCGCTTGGGCGATGTGCGCGGCCGTCGTTTCCCAGTGCTCGTCGGGCTCGCCGTGGCAGCGGTCGCGGTCGCAACGTCGGCAGCATTCGGTGACACCACGGCGTCGGCGGTCCTCTTGGTGAGCCTTCTCATCTTCGGTCTCGGGCTGGGGCTGGCAGCGCCCGGTATTCAGACGGCGGGCATCGAGGCTGCGCCGGAGCGCCGAATTGGGTTCGCCTCCGGGCTGCTGTCCGCCAGCCGCTATGTGGGCAGTATCACGGCCAGCATCCTGCTGACGGTGCTGGTCGACGATTCGGGTGGTGGCGCCGGCACGATGCTTGTCCTGTGCGCGGTGGCACTGCTGCTCGGGTTGGTCACCGCGTGCAAACTGCCAGGGCTGCGTGCGGCCAGCGTTCCGGAGCTCAGCGGCGCCAGGGGGCCGACGGGCTGACGCCGCCGGGCGCAGTCAACACATCGACGCCGTCCTCGGTGACCAGACACATGTGCTCGAACTGCGCGGTCCATCTGCCATCGGCGGTGGCGGCGGTCCAGTCGTCGTCGAAGACCATCTTGTGCTGCCAGCCGCCGAGCGTGATCATCGGCTCGATGGTGAACGTCATGCCAGGGCGCATGATCATCGAGGCACGCTCGTCGTAGTAGTGCAGCACCTGCACGTCGGTGTGGAACTGCTCGCCGATGCCGTGGCCGATGAATGCCCGGACCACACCGAACTTGTACTTCTTGGCGTGGTTCTCGATGGCACGGCCCACATCGCTCAGCGGGCGACCCGGCACGACTGCTTCGATTCCGTGCCACATGCACTCCTCGGTGACCTGCACCAGCTGACGGCTGGCCGGATCCACACTTCCAACCAAGAACGTGGCGTTGGTATCGCCGTGCACGCCGCCGATGAACGACGTGACATCGATGTTCAGAATGTCGCCGTCCTGCAGCACGCGGTTGTCCGGGATGCCGTGGCAAATGATTTCGTTGGCGCTGGTGCACACGCTCTTGGGATAGCCGTGATAGTTCAGGGGGCTTGGGTAGGCGCCGCGCTCGATGTTGGCCTCGTGCACGAAGATGTCGATCTCCTCGGTGGTGATACCGGGGCGCACCATCTCGCCGGCGAGGCGCAGAATCTCGGCGCCCACCATGCCGGCGTGACGCATGCGCTCGATGATCTCGGGAGACTTCACGCGGTCTTCGGCCCAGCGTGCCACCTGGCCGGTAGCGGCATACGACGGCTTGGCGATGTGGTCCGGCACGGTGCGCATTGGGCTGATTTCGCCCTGCATCACGCGGCCCTCCTGGCCTTTGTGGCAGCGCTTGTACTTGCGCCCGCTGCCGCACCAGCACACGTCGTTTGCCTGGGGAAGAACGAGGGGCGGTCGGGTCTGCAGCACGGGTCCAGTCTATGGGCTGCATCCGCCGGTGGAAATGGCGGGGTGAGTTGACGAGATGCTGCCGCGTGGCACGATGTCCGCATCACTTCCGACCCAACCCGCGACCGCGTCACGGCGCGCCTCGACATCTGGCTGTGGGCCGTGAGGCTGACACCCACGCGGGCGGTTGCGACCGAACTCTGCCGAAATGGGCGGGTGGTGGTGAACGGCAGTATCGGCAAAGCAGCGACAGCGGTGAAGGTAGGCGACCGCATCGAGGCGCGAATCGCGCAGCGGCAACGAATCGTCGTGGTCGAACGCGTGATCAACAAGCGAGTCGGCGCTGCGCTGGCTGCCGAGTGCCTCGCTGACCACAGCCCGGTCGTAGATCGCGACACGTCGTCACCCGTGTTCGAGCGTGATCGGGGTAGTGGCCGCCCAACCAAACGCGACCGTCGTCAGATCGATCGCCTGCGCGGCAACTGAATGTTCACCCTTCGGGCGGCTCCGATTGCCCGGGGTTCTCGAGCGGGATTGTGACGGTGAATCGTGCGCCCCCGGTATCGCTCTGCGACGCGGTCACCGTGCCGTGATGGGCATCGACCAGGGCTGCGACGATCGCAAGGCCCAGCCCTGCGCCGCCGGTAGCGCGAGTGCGCGAGGGGTCGCGGCGCCAGAACCGGTCGAATACGTGAGCGAAGTTTTGCGGGTCGATACCGGGGCCGCTGTCGTCGACGGTGAGTCGGGCGCGCGTCGTCTCGGCCTGAACAATGACGACTGCCGGTGCATCCGTAGGAGTGTGGACCCGCACATTGCGCAGCAGATTGTCGACCACCTGGCGGAGACGGGCTGGGTCGCCGCTCACCATCACCGGCGCCGGTGCGTCGCAGGTGATCGACCGGCCGGGTTCGACGGCCTGTGCGTCAATCACGGCGTCGTGGGCGACCGCAGCGAGGTCGACGGACACTTGTTGCAATCGGCGGTGCTCGTCAAGCCGGGCGAGTAGCAACAGGTCCTCTACAAGTACCGACATCCGTCTGCTTTCCGACTCGATGCGCGCCATGGCCATGGCGGCACCGTCGGCGTCAAGGGCGCCCTTGCGTTGCAACTCGGTCCAGCCAAGGACCGATGTGATTGGCGTCTGCAGTTCGTGCGACGCGTCAGAGATGAATCGACGCAGGCGCAGTTCGCTCTCCTCGCGTTCGATCAGCGAAGCGCGTTGCTGCTGCAACATGCGGTCGAGTGCGCCAGACAGATGCCGAATCTCGGAGGGGCCCTCGTCGGTTGGAATTCGCTGGTCGCGTTCGCCGGCGGCGACGGCATCGGCAGTGTCGATCACCTTGCGCAGCGGACGCAGGCCCTGGCTGACGACCAGCATCACGGCAGCCGCAGCGAGGAGCAGCATGATCACCGCGCCCAGTAGAAAGCGCGTGATCAGTGCGGACATGGTGCGGTCGATGCCGTCGAGCGGCGCCCCCTCTATCTCGAGCCGACCGTCAGTGGTGGGGCTTGCGAGCACCAGATAACGCAGGCTGCCGTCGACAGAGCCGACCGTCAGTGACACGCCAGTTCTGAGCCGAGTGATGTCGGCGGCGGCGAGCTGCGGTAGCGGCAGCGGCTCGCTGGGTGGGCCAGCTGGCTCGGAGATGATCACGTCACCGTTACCGCTGACAGCGATGTGGGCCGTGGCCAGCCCACGAGGGTCGGACTCGGCGCCAGGGGCGATGGGCGGGCGCGGGTTGGCATTGACGCGGTTGGAGAGCGATCGCTCAAGTTGCCGAGTGGTGGCGCCCTGCAGGTCGTTGCGCGTCGACTTGACGACGGCAAAGCCCAACAGCCCGAGCGAGACGGCGATCACGACGGAGATGCCGATTACCAGCCGCAGCCGCAGGCTCATGTCGCCGCCGGACGTCGTGCGGAGTAGCCGATGCCGCGCACCGTGAAGATGATGCGCGGGAGGGATCCGGTTTCCAACTTCCGGCGCACGCTGCTGATGTAGGTCTCGATGATCTGCCAGTCGCCATCGAAGTCGTACGACCAGACATGGTCGAGTATCTGCATTCGTGTCAGCACGCGCTCGACGTTGGCAAGGAGGTAGCGCAGCAGCCGGAACTCTGTGGG
>JAYVVY010000348.1:0-3112 GCA_043786575.1 Ilumatobacteraceae bacterium | reverse complement strand
GGTGGGACGGTGCCCAATGCGGTGACGGTGAAGGTGGGTGCTGGTGGCAAGGTGTGTTTGTTCACGAGCGTGGGCGTGAGCACCCATCTGCTGGTGGATGTCAATGGCTACTTCCCTGCAGGCGGCTGACGTGTTGGCAATCAGGGGGCGGCGGGGTGGCGTGGGGTAACGTCGGCAGCCGTGGAATCCGTACTGGTGGGCATCGCCTTCGCCGCGCTGTTCACCGTCTGGTGGGTCAAGAAAGCTGAGTGGTCGCGCCACGAAACCGGGACAGACCCCGGCCCGCACATCGCCTACGCCGACCCGCCGACGATCCCTCCGCATGCACTCCGCGGGGCTGATCAGAGCGCGATGTTTCGCCCCGACATCGAGGGCCTGCGCTCGCTGGCAGTTCTGCTGGTACTCGTCTATCACGGCCAATTCGGCATCGTTGATGGCGGCTTCATTGGCGTTGACGTGTTCTTCGTGCTCTCCGGCTTCCTGATTACCTCGCTGCTGTTGCGCGAACTTGGCGCCACCGGCACGGTCTCGCTCTCCAACTTCTGGGCCCGGCGTGCCCGCCGCCTCCTGCCCGCGTCCGGGCTGGTCATCGTGGTCACGCTGATCGCCAGCCGGTTCATGCTCGACGGGCTCTCGCAGGCAGACCTCGGCCGCGACGCCATCGCCGCCTGCCTCTTCGTCGCCAACATCCGCTTCTGGAGAGTTGGTACCGACTACCTGTCCGAAGGGCTGCGCGAATCGCCGCTGCTGCACTTCTGGTCGCTGGCCGTCGAAGAGCAGTTCTATCTCGTCTGGCCGGGCCTGCTCATGCTGCTGGTGCGCTTCGCCCGGCTGTCGCGCAACGCGCTCGCCGCAGTCATCGGCGTCATGTGGGTGGTGTCGTTTGTGGCCTGCGTGAAGCTGACGAACGACTCGCAGCCGTGGGCGTTCTTCATGCTGCCCACCCGGGCGTGGGAGTTGCTGACCGGCGCCGGCCTGGCGCTTGCCGGTGGCCAGGTGCTGCGCTCGAACCGCCAGCTTGCCGGCCTGCTGGGCTGGGTAGGCGTTGCCATCATCGGGTTGGTGAGTCTGACGTTCAGCATCACCACCAGCTTCCCCGGCTACGCCGCGCTTCTCCCCGTGGTGGCCACAGCGCTGGTCATCAACGCCGGCATGTTGCCCAACGGGCCGGCCATGGTCCTGAAGGCCAAGCCGCTGCAATGGATTGGCGCTCGCTCGTACGCGATCTACCTGTGGCACTTCCCGATGCTGGTGCTCGCAGCCGCAAAATGGGGCACCAGCGGCAAGATCGACTCACTGCCCGTCGGCACTCGCATCGCGCTGCTCGGCGGGTCATTCGGGCTGGCAGCGCTGAGTTTTCACTTCGTGGAGAACCCGGTCCGCCACTCGCGCCCGCTGGGTGCAATGCCGCTACGCAGCCTGGTGATGGGCGTATGGATCGCACTCATCGGCATTGGCGGCGCAGCGTTGTTGATCAACAACCCTCCGTCGCTGTCCGCGGGCGGCGAAGTGGCCGCGCCGACCTTGGTCGTCGAGACCACGCTGCCCGGCCAGACGGTGCCGCCAACGACCGTGGCCGGGGCGACGGACCCCGGGGCCACCACCACGCTGCCAGCCACCACGCCGACCGTCGCCGCTGTCGCCGTGGCGGATGCGTCGAAGGACAACCCGCCTGCCCTGGCCGCACTCATCGCCGCCAACCTGCCCGTGCTCACCGAAGCGGTCGGCACCAGCAAGGTACCCAGCAACTTGTCGCCCAGCCTCAATAGCGCCCGCAACGACCTGCCCGCGATCTACGACAACAAGTGCATTCTCGATGTGGGCGACAACTCGCCAAAGCAGTGCATCTATGGCGATGCGAACGGCAGCGTCACCGTCGTGTTGTTCGGCGATTCACACGCCGCCGAATGGATGCCGGCGCTGCACAAGGTGGCCGCAGCCAACGGCTGGCGGCTTGTCGTGCATACCAAGAAGGCGTGCCCCGACGCCGAGATTCCCACCGACAAGGATCCGAACGGCACCGATTGTGCGGCATGGCGCAGCGATGTCATCGACCTGATTGCGGGCATGCAGCCGGACCTGGTGATCATGTCGTCGTATCGCTACAAGCAGGTCGGCGCTGCGGCCGGCCGCGACCCCGACGTCGTGTGGCAGGAAGGAATGGACCTCACCGTTTCTAAAGTACGCCCGCTGACCACGCACCTCATCTTGCTGGGCGACAGTGCCACGCCGCAGGACGACATTCCCAGCTGCCTCGCCAGCAATCTGTCCAGCGTGGGTAGCTGCATGTCATCACGCGACAACGCGGTGCGGCCCGGCCGCCTCGCAGTGGAGCGCGCGGTGGCGCAGAAGTACGACGCCGACTTCATACCCACCAGCGACTGGATGTGCACCGACACCGCCTGCCCGGTGGTGGTGGGCAACGTGCTGATGTACCGCGACAACAGCCACATCACGGCCACCGCGTCGGAGTTTCTCTCGCCGTTCATCGAGACCGCCGTGAAGTCAGTTCTCGGCTGAGCGCTCACACGCTTTTCACGGACACCTCTCACCATTGGTGGCAGCACTGGGAGATACCTTGCAGCTGCGGCACTTTCGCCGATTTGAACGATGGAGCACGACGATGACTCGCAAGCTGGTTCTCTCCGCAACGCTCGCTACCGCGGCAGTGTTCGCGGTCGCCGGTACAGCACTGGCTCAGGGTGGCCCCGGGAGTGGGATGGGTCGCGATGACGATGGTCATCACCCGCTGTTCGGCATCCTGTGCATGCTGGCCATCGCCGCTTCCGCCGTCGTCGGCACCTGGTTGGTTATTCGTCGAGGCTCAGCCCCGCGAGCCGCTGGGGCGCCGGTAGCTGCTCCTTCGCTGCCGACGGCGAGCGCAGAAGCGATTCTGGCCGAGCGGCTAGCACGCAGCGAAATCTCGCCCGACGACTATCGCTCGACGCTCGCTGCCCTGCGCGGCGCACTGCTGGCTGCGCCGGTCGTTACACCCGACGCCTAACTGCACGCCGAGGTGTCGCCGAATAGAGTGTGGCGGTGACTCGCCCTTGCAAGATCGGTGTCCAACTGCCCGAGGTCGAACGGTTTGTGCCGTGGCCCGAACTGATCG
>JAYVVY010000347.1:0-3931 GCA_043786575.1 Ilumatobacteraceae bacterium | reverse complement strand
GCATCGCGCATCGCGACGCTGAGGCCCTCGCCGATGATGGGGTCCGACCAGCCAGCGGCGTCACCGATGAGAACAGCGCCGTCCACGGCAGGTTGATCGACCCACGCGTCGGTCCCAGGGTAGTACGAGCACGGGCCTATCGGCTCAGCGTTCGCAAGGAGCTCGCTGTCGGGCACAGAGGCCAAGCGGAACCCATCGAGCATCTGTTGCGTTCGGTCTGGCCCCGACCTTGCCGTTCCTGGCTCGCACGCGAGGTACAACCTGACGAGGCCTCCCTTTCGTGGAAAGCCGAGAAAGTACCGGTCGTCTTCGTTGCCCGTGAATGCGCCGGTCATCTGCCACTCCGGTGCCTGCACCAGCATCCCGCCCAGCACGGCCTTCGACTCGATCTGGTGCATCGGAATGTTCAACGCGCGCCGAACGGTCGACTGGCGACCGTCGGCTCCCACGATCAGCCGACACGTCGCCTCGATGACATTGCCGTCGAGTTCGTAGCGGACAAGAGGCGCCGCACCAGCTACCACGACGACCATCTCCACATCGCCCACTCCGCGTACGACGCACGCGCCGCGTTGCTCGGCATGTGAGTTGAGCGCTTCCGACGCTTGCGGATGACCGACGCACAGCGCGCCGGGCACATCGGGGAGGAACATCCCCAACGGCAGCCCGTCGGCGATCGCAAGCGATGGGTCGATGCCCTCGCCAAAACTGACAAGTGCCTGGGCATAACTGCCGCCCGCGTCGAGGAGCACTTGCTCCAGCCCGAGGCGCTGCATCTCCGCGACGCCCCACAGGTGCATGTACTCGCCGCGCACCTTGTCGCGGTAGACCGTTTGACGTTCCAACACCAGGACCGTGAGGTCAGCGGCGGCGAGCCGTGCTGCCACCGCCGACCCGGCGATACCGCCGCCAATTATGACGACGTCGTACTGCTCCATCACGGCCCTCCCCACATTGCGACGAACCATGGCCCGCCCGACTTGTGCGAAACAGTAATCCGTTCCTTAGTCGGGTTGCGACGAAGGTCGCTTCGCCGATCCGGCCGTGCCCCACAGCGTGCAGATTGCGGCGAGTGACATGAAGATCAGGACGTAGATGGCGAAGGGGCGCACGGTGCCGTCGAAGGCATTGCTGGCTAGCCCGCCCAGCAGCGCGCCGCCGGTGGCGGTGACTGTGGCGATGATGGCCGAGGCCGTGCCGGCAACGTGTGGCAGCGGCGTCATAGCAATCGTGTTGCTGTTCGGCGAGAGACCCTGGGCAATGGGTACCACGGCACACAACGAAATGGTGAACAGCCAGAAGTTCGGATGCCCGTTACCGGCAAAGGCGAGGATGGCGAAGATGACGGCCGCGACTACACCGAGTGCGGACGTGATGCGCACCAACCGGATCACGCCGACGCGACCAATCAGCCAGGCGTTGGTCAGGGAGTTGATCGCGAGCAGCACAGCGATGGCCCCGAAGAACAACGGGAACCAGGCGCCGTAGCCGTACACGTCCTCCAAGATCACTTCCGAGCCAGCGAGGTAGGTGGCCATCAACGCGAACAGGAACGTCATCGAGATGGTCAGCGCCATCGTCTGACGATGCGACAGCACTTCCCGGCCGGCCTGGCCAACCGCGCTCCATGTGAACGGACGCCGACGGTCGACGGTCAGTGTTTCTGGGAGCCGGCGCGCCCAGAACATCAAACCCACGGCGGCGAAGGCTGGAAACCAGAAGACGGCTCGCCACGGAAGCACGGCGATCAAGCCGGCACCGACGCCCGGCGCAATGATTGGCACCATCAGGAAGACGGCCATGATCATCGACATCAGGCGTGCCATCGCGTCGCCCTCATAGCGGTCGCGGATCATCGCGACGCTCAACGAACGTGGGCCGGCCGCGCCAAGGCCCCACACGAAGCGAGCGATCACGATCAGCTGCCAGGTGGGCGCGAGCGCGGCGGTGGCGGCACTGACGGCGTAGAGCGTGAGGCCCGCGTAGAGCGGAATTCGGCGGCCGAATCGATCCGATGCCGGGCCGTACAGCCAGGGGCCAGCGGCCATGCCAAGGAAGTAGGCGGTGACGATCCAGCTGACCTGCGTGGAATCCGCAGCCATCCCGAACTGCTCGCGAATGTCGGGGAACGCCGGCAGCATGAGGTCGATACCGAGGGCGGTGGTGGCCATCAGCGCGGTCACGAGCAAGATGAACTCGCGCCCGGTGGCGACGCCCTTCACCTTCTGCGGTGGCGCCGAGGGGTCACCCGCTGCGAGTGCCGATTCAGAAAGTGCCACTGAGACACGATAAGACTCGGAGTGGGTACTCGCACCCCGGGTTGCGAGTACCCACTCGTTTGGTGCCGTGGTACTCGCACCCAGGCCGTGGCACTCGCAGATGCGGCCGGGTACTCGCAGAGGCGGCCTGACACTCGGGTGGGCGCGTACTGTCGTTGCGTGATTGAGACTCGTGCTGCACTGGTTGTTGTCGGCACCGCGTACCACGCGCCGACATCGGCCGCCTTGGAAGTGCTTGCCGACGTCGCCATCGTGATCGATGCGAACGGGGTGATCACCGAAGTTCATCCGGAGGACTCGACGGAGGCGGCCAGCGCCATCGCCAAGGCAATGCAGGTCGTGCGGCTGACCTCCGACCAGAGACTGCTGCCCGGGTTGGTAGACCTGCACATTCATGCCCCGCAATGGCCGCAATTGGGCACGGGGCTGGACCTGACGCTTGAGCGCTGGCTGTTCGACTACACGTTTCCGCTGGAGGCCCGCTACGCCGACCAACGGTTCGCCACCGACGTGTGGGAACACATGGTGCCGACGCTGCTCGCCCACGGCACCACCACCGCCGTCTACTTCGCCACCGTCCATGAAGAAGCCACGCGACTGCTGGCCGAGCAATGCGTGCGGTTCGGCCAGCGGGCCTTCATCGGCCGCGTCGCAATGGACCACCCCGAGGGCACACCGGATTGGTATCGAGACCCGTCGGCGGCTGCCGGTGTGGAGGCCTCGCACGCATCCATCGAAGCCATCCGATCGGTAGGTGGCGAGCACGCACTCGTGCAACCGATCATCACGCCCCGCTTCGTGCCCGCATGCACCGACGCGCTGCTCGCCGGTCTTGGTGCACTTGCAACAACATCCAGCGTATTGGTGCAAACGCACTGTTCGGAAAGCGACTGGGCGCACACCGTCGTGCAACAGCGCTTCGGCAAGAGCGACGCCACCGTATTGCGCGACATGGGCCTGTTGCGCGAGGGCACGGTTCTGGCCCACGCCAGCTTCCTCAGCGACGACGACATGGGCACCGTTCGCCACGCGGCAGCCGGTGTGGCGCATTGCCCGCAGTCGAATGCGTACTTCGCCAACGCAGTCTTCCCCGTACGCCATGCGCTCGCACTCGGCGTGAAGGTCGGCATGGGTACCGATGTCGCCGGGGGTGCGCACCCCGGCCTAATGCCGCAATGCTCAATGGCAGTTGCCGCGTCGCGGATGCTGGAAGACGGGGTCGACGCTCGGATGGTGGCGGCCGAGCGCGGCACCCCCGGCGCCCGCATCGACACCGTCACCGCCTTTCATCTGGCCACCGCCGGTGGAGCCGACGTGCTGGGCATTCCAGTCGGTCGCCTCCAGGTTGGCCAGCAGTTCGATGCGTTCGTCGTGGATACGTCTGCGTCGCCCTCTGGCCTGCGCCGATGGGACGGCATCGATAACGAGGAGCGCCTGTTCGAGAAAATCGTTCGCCTCGCCGGGCCCGCCGACATCAGAACTGTCTGGGTTTCGGGGAGAACAGTCGCCGCTCGTGATGGGTTCGCCACTGACTGAGGGTGCGTCCGACCAATTCAGGCCCAGGCTCACTAGCCTTGGCCCTTCGTCGACAGAAGGTTGCAGATGAGTGGAAACTCGGTGTTTCGGCACCAACACAGCGGAATCCTGAGCCT
>JAYVVY010000346.1:0-4628 GCA_043786575.1 Ilumatobacteraceae bacterium | reverse complement strand
ACGAAGATTGCGTCCTGCTGGCCGTAATGATCGAGCAGCCCGAACAGGTCGCCGCTCAGGCTGTCGGTGCCGTACGCATCGATGGCGGTCGGTGCCGTCGAGTGGCCGTAGCCGCGCTGGTCGGGGGCGATCACGTGGTACCCGGCGGCGGCCAGCGGGGCCATCTGATGGCGCCAGCTGTAGGCAAGCTCGGGGAACCCATGGCTCAGCACCACGATCGGGCTACCGACCTCGCCGGCCTCGTGCACGACAAGCTCCACGCCGTTGACGGCGATGGTGGACACCCGGGTCTCAGTCACAGCGACATCATGTCGCGCGTGCCCCCGATGATTCCGAGCCGGACGGACCAGATGGAGGGTTCCCAACCCGCCATAGGTGCTTGGAACCCTCCGACAGAGGTTAGGCGGCGCAGGCGGTGCTGATGGCTTCCAGCTCGCCCCACGTCAGTGCATCGGCAGCCCAGATTTGAGCAAACGCGGCGTCGGCAGCGTCGGTGAAACCGTGACGATTGCGGAAATTGTAGATCCACCGCTGTTGGTTCACCTTCAGGCCCAGCCGGCTGAGGCGGCCGGCGCAGTAGGTCTCCCACGCAGCCGTCTGGCGCAGCGCCAGATCTTCATCGACGGGTGCCTCACCGAACCCGCCGTGCAACCGGTCGCGCACGCGTAACAAAATGCGGCCGAGGTTGATGGCGGTAGCCACTTCGCTCTGCTCGCGCGGCCGCTTCGAATCTTCGAAGGCGCCACTCTCCACCTTGATGTTGATCGCGTCGTTCGCTCCGGTGCCGAAGGTGGCGCTGACGCGACCCAGCGGCGTCGTCTCGTCGATCTCGATGTTGAGCGGCTGGTGCATATCCAGCGATGCCGCCAATTCCTGGGCGACGCGCGTCACGACCGCACTGTCGAACTTCACGAAGCGGAAGGTCTGCGGTGCAACGGTGACGGTCATGCGTCGGCGAGCTGCTCGGCGGAGAAGGCCTTGCGCTCTTCCAGCGCCTTCAAGCTGACATCGGCAATCTGCTCCACTTCGGTGTCGGTGAAGCCGGCGAGTTCGCGAAAGCGGCGGGCCAGACCAATCGGCGACTCCTTCGAATCGCTGCGGGTGCCGCCGAACGAGAAGATCTTGTCGACGACGCTTTGGAACTCGAGGGCTTTCTTGCGTCGCTCTGGGTCGTTCTCGGTGATACGGCGCAGCCAGTCGCTGCCCATCTTTACGTGAGTCACTTCATCAGCCAGCATCCAGTCCTCGCAGAACTCGAGGTATGGGTCGCCGGCCAGATCGCCGAACTCCTTCATCGTCGTGAACACGTCGATGGCTAGACCTTCGAGCGCACGGTTGACACCGGCGAGGCGCAACACCGGGTCGTTGCTGCACGCCACTTCGAACAGCACCGTGTTCTCGGCGAATTGACCGATCTCGGTGCCCATCCAGTCGCTGAGTTTGACGCTGATCTCCACGTGCCTGGCTTCGTCCCACGCTTGGCGGGCCATGTCCAGCTTTAGTGCGAAGGGAATGCTGTCCGGGGTGTCGCCGCCCCCGAGTTGAAAGTCGTGGCAGGTACGTCCGGCTCCTTCCAGCGCCTGAATCTCACCGACGAAGATGCCATGCATCAGGCTGCGGGCGGCATCGCTGGCGTCTGCACGGTCTGGCGTGAGCCGGTTGGTCTTGGGTCGCTTGCCAGGTATCTCGGAGAGCAGGGTGCTGCGCGGGTCGGCCTCGCTCTGGCGCATGGTGATCTGCGTGAACCGCTCGTCGCGGGCCAACTCCTCAACCGGAAAGAACTGCCTCACGATGCGCCTCCAATACTGCCGGGGCCGGCAATGCCGCCGGCCACCACCATCAGCTTCTCCAACTTCGCCTGGTGTGCCGCAGCACGATCAACTTCTTCGGGTGTTTCGATCAGCGACTGAATCATCATCTCGCCGTCGCGCCAGTCGTCGAACTCGTCGTGCAGCGCGAAGTTCAGTGAGCGAATGGTGGGGGCATCGGTGATCTCGCTCGTGTTGTTGCGGTGATAGGTGTACGCAGCGATGAAATGCGGAATGAAGACCCGGTACACGCCGACCAACTTCTCGATCGTTTGGTCCGCCGCCTCGGGCTCGGTGAGCGCCTCGACGAAGCGCACCAGAGCGTCATTGGCCGGCACGGTCAGCCGCTCGGGATTCATCTCGCGCAGCTCAGGCAGACGCTTGTGCCACAGCTCGGCGTGCCACGCGTGGTGGTAGCAGTGAGTGCCCATCCGCATTTTCACGTCGAGTTCGGGCACTGTGGCTACCCAGCCGCCCAGTGCCTCGAACAGCTTCATTTCGGCCCACTTGTAGTTGCCGACGCGCCGAGCCGTCTCCTCCACATCGAAGGTGCCGGGCAGTTGCCGGCGGTCCCACGGCGCAAACGGTGCTCTCGGCTTGTACGGATCGGCCACGGAAACCCCCTCCAGTGGTGCACCCTGCGGCGCGGACAACGACCGGAACACTACCGGTCGAGCCGGTACCACATCGACTCGGCTTCACCCATTGCGGTGGCCGGCGGCCCGTCGTGGAGGTACTCGAGCAGCATCCCTCGCCACGGCGCCTCCACCTCCAGCTTGCCCAGGATTGCGTTGACGCCCCACACGACGCGATCGAGAATGACGAAGCTGGGCGGAATGTTGAGGCGCTCGATGACCTTCGCGTACGGGCCCTTCACGTCGATGATCGTGGCCATCGACTGCTTGGTAAAGTCGCGGGTATAGGCGAAACTGTCCGTGAGGTACGGTGTGTACGGCGTGCTGACGTAGTCCCACACCATCTCGGCGGTGAGGCCGTGGCCGGTTCGGAGGAACCCGACCGCCTCCATCGCTGCCATCAGTTGCCCGGGGTCACGGTGCACGATCACGGCCTCCAGCGTGGGCCGCAATTGTTCCCACTGCCCGGACGTCCAACGTTTCACCAGCCCGAAGTCGAGGAAGGTCACGTCGCCGTCCAGCGTGAAGCGGTAGTTGCCCGGATGTGGGTCGCCGTTGAACGCACCCAGATGATGCACAGCGTGCTGCGTGAAGCGCCAGATGCCTTCGCCTGCGCGCTGCTTCGCCGCAGGGCTCGCGGTCGCGAGGAACTCGGTGAACCCGATGCCCTCTGCCCACTCGGTGGTCAGTACGCGCTGGGTGCTCGTGGCCGCAACCACGCCGGGGATGCTGACGAACGGGTGGCCCGCAAAGTGGGCAGCGAACTCGCGCTGGTTATTGGCCTCCAGCCGGTAGTCCAGCTCGTCGCGCATGCGGTCGCGCAGTTCGTCGACCAGACCCTTTGTGTCCAAGCCCTTCAGTGCGAAGGCGCCGACCAACCGATACAGGCCCTCGGTGTTGCTGAGATCGGTCTCGATCGCGTCGCCCACGCCCGGGTACTGCACCTTCACCGCAACATCGCGGCCGTCGCGGGTGATCGCTCGATGAACCTGCCCGACGCTGGCGGCCGCAACCGGCGTGACCTCCCAGTCAAGGAAGACCTTCTGCGGCACGGCACCCAGTTCGCTGCGGACCACGCCATCGACAGCGGCTGGCGACATGGGAGGCGCGTCGGCCTGCAGGGTGGCGAGCGCGGCCTGAGCCTCGGGCGGCAGCGCCTCAACTATGAAGCTCAGCAGCTGCCCAAACTTCATCAGAGCGCCCTTCATATTGCCCAATTCGCGAGCGACATCTTGGGCGCTGCGAATCGCGAACTGGTTGTCCATTGCCTCGTGCCGAGCGGAGCCAGCGAACAATCGCCGGGTGCGATGGACAACGAATCGTGCTCCGTTGCGCGCCATCAGAAGCCAGACGCGCACGGTGCGCCGCGAGCGGATCAGGCGAGCGCTGCTCACCGGCTCAGGTTCGGCGGGCGGTGGGTGCAGCAGCCAGGAGATCTGCCGCCAGTTCCATGCCGGTGACCTCATCGGTCCAGTAGGTGCCCGCGTCCAAACGGGTCAGCGCTACCTCGACGTCGGCCAGATCGCGTTCGATGCCATCCAGATCGAGCGGTGCGGCGACAACGTCAAGGTCGGTGGGCGTGTGCTCGGTGTCCATTGGGTGAAGGTTAGCGATGGACCGGTGTCACTCGCCCACGCATGGCGTATGGTTCGGCCGTGGCACAGGTGCGCTTGGAACAGGTGACCAAGACGTTCGGCGAAGGTGCCGACGTGGTGACCGCGGTCGACCATGTCTCGCTCGATGTGCAGGACCACGAGTTCATGATTTTGCTTGGTCCGTCGGGATGCGGAAAGAGCACATTGCTGCGCATGGTTGCGGGCCTCGAAGACCCCACCGGCGGCGATGTGTTCATCGGTGACCGCCGCGTCAACGACGTCGAGCCCAAGCTGCGCGACATAGCGATGGTGTTCCAAAGCTACGCGCTCTACCCGCACAAGACAGTCGCCGCGAACATCGAGTTTCCGCTGAAGGTGCGTGGCGTGGACAAGGCACGGCGGGCAGCGATGGCCGTGGAAGCCGCCGGTGTTCTGGGCCTTACCGACTACATGAAGCGCAAGCCCGGCCAGCTCAGTGGTGGGCAGCGCCAGCGGGTGGCCCTCGCCCGTGCGATCGTGCGCGACCCTGCCGTGTTCCTGATGGACGAGCCGCTCAGCAATCTCGACGCCAAGCTGCGCGGCGACACCCG
>JAYVVY010000345.1:0-3469 GCA_043786575.1 Ilumatobacteraceae bacterium | reverse complement strand
ATGGCCGCCACCTTTACCCGCATGGACGAATCCACCGCCGAGCAGTGGGCAGTGATTGGCGAGGAGACTCGCCGTAACCAACCTCGCGTCGCCGACCGGGTGTTGATGCTGCTGGAGTCGCTCGGCGATGTCACCGATGGCTTCGCCACCGACCAGCTGACGCACTGCCTGCAGACCGCGACCCTCGCTCAGTTGGCGGGCGCAGACGACGAGGTGATCGTGGCCTCGCTGTGCCACGACATCGGCAAGGCCATCAGCGTGCCCAACCACGGCGCCATTGCGGCCGAGATGCTGAAGCCCTACGTGCGTCCCGACGTGTACCGCACGATCATGCACCACCAGGACTTCCAGGGTCGCCACTACTACAACCACTTCGGCATGCCCACCGACCTGCGCGAGAAGTACCGCGAGGAAGAGTGGTTCGCACTCTGCGAGCAGTTCACCGACGACTGGGACCAGATCGCGTTCGATCCCGATGGTCACACCGAGCCGCTCTCCCACTTCGAGCCTCTCGTGCGTGAAGTGTTCTCGCGGGTGCGTTACTAACGCTGCACTTTTCCAGTAGCGCCAGCGAAGCGCCGCGCGCTGGCGTCCTCCAGCGCCAAACGGCGGAGCGCGTTGTAGGCCACCTCGAACACCACGGTGCCCACGACCGTTTGCTCCATCTGTTTCGCTCGCGTTGCCGTTGCTGGGATGGAACCCACCTCGCGTTCGGCGAGCACTAGCAACGGTGCCAGTAGCGAGTCGAACACTTCGTCTGACGCAGTCGGCCCCAGCGGCAGCAGCTGGCAGTCGTTCAGCCCGAGCAGTGCGTCGGCCAACATCGATCGCACTGCCGCTTGCGGCCGCACCCGCAGGTGGTGTCGCCGAACGAAACGATCGACGTCGGCAAGTGCCGCTGCATAGCGAGCGTCGGAGCGGTCTCGATGCGGCACCATCGCATCCTGCGCAACCCCGAACGCCTCATGGATGGGCATGGCATCGTTCTCCACGGCGGCGATCACCTGCTGCGCGTCCACGATGCTCAGCCGTCCGAGGTGCAGCAACGCCTGCACCAGCTTCACCCTGCGAACGTGCCCCTCGTCGTACTCGGCCTGGTTGACCGCCGTGGCCGCGCCCCCGTGCAGTAGCCCCTCGCGCAGGTAGAACTTCAACGTTGCCACCGGCACGCCAGTGCTCTTTGCCAACTCGCCCATCCGCATGCTTGACATCATAGACAGATATCACTACTCTCCATTACGGACAGTATTGCTATCCATTATTGAGAGGACGTCATGGCAAAGGTCTACCCAGGTCGATACACCGCAACGATGGATGACGAGTTCGTTGTATTCATCATCGGGATGCGTTTCAACAAGCTGTGGAAGGTGCACCAATGGCTACCCGTCTTCAACGCGATGCCCAAGATGATCGCCACACTGATGCGGAACCCGGAGAAGGGCATGTTGGGCGCGCGCACGATGTGGGCCGGCCGGACGATCACGATCATCCAGTACTGGAAGAGCTTCGACCACCTTGAGCGATTCTCCCGCGATACCAACGACCCGCACCTCGGCCCGTGGCGCCGCTACAACAAGATGGTCGCCGCCAGCGGCGACGTGGGCGTGTACCACGAGACGTACAAGATCGCTCCCGGCCAATTCGAGTGTGTGTACGCCAACATGCCCGCGATGGGCTTGGCCGCCGTTGGCCAGCACCAGCCCGTCGGCCGCCGCACCGAGGCCGCGCGCGACCGAGTTGCGGTTGCGACGCAGGACTGACGCCCCCTACATCACTCCGTTGGGTCGACCGGCGCCTTGGTCAGATCCAAGGAGATGCTGTTCATGCAGAACCGGTCGCCGGTGGGTGCCGGGCCATCAGGAAACAGGTGGCCGAGGTGCGACCCACATCGCCGACACAGCACTTCGGTGCGGACCATGCCGTGGCTGCGATCGACGATCAGCTCCACCGCGTCTTGCGACTTCGGTGCGTAGAAGCTGGGCCAGCCTGAACCCGACTCGAACTTGGTGGACGCATCGAACAGCTCGGCGTCGCAGGCTGCGCAGTGGTACGTGCCGTCAGAGTGTTCATCAACGTATTTGCCCGTGAAGGCACGTTCGGTTCCGGCTTCACGCAGGACTTGGTACTGGGTTGGTGTCAGCAGCTCGCGCCACTCGGCTTCGGTGCGTTCTATCTCAGGCATGCGTCAAGCCTAGAACCGAGTTCTTACGGGCCTGTAAACGCCCGCCCACCAGACACGAAATCACTGCCGGCGCCCTCGGCCTTGTCGGACTGACGGTTCTTCGCCTCAGCCCGGCCGACCACCTGGTGATGCACCTCGTCGGGGCCGTCGGCCAGTCGCAGCGTGCGCTGGCTGTGGTACATGTCGGCCAACGGGAACCACTGCGAGATACCAGCGGCGCCGTGCATCTGGATGGCTTCATCGATGATGTCGCAGCACTTCTCGGGCACCATGGCCTTGACAGCGCTCACCCAGATACGGGCCTCGGCGTTACCCAACACATCCATGGCCTTTGCAGCACGCAGCACCATCATGCGCATTGCCTCCACCTCGATGCGGGCACGGGAGATGACTTCCATGTTCTTGCCGAGGTTGATCAGCTTCTTACCGAAGCCCTCCCGGGACAGGCCACGATCCACCATCATCTCGATGGCCTTCTCGGCCACACCGACGCTGCGCATGCAGTGATGGATGCGGCCTGGCCCGAGGCGCACCTGCGAGATCTCGAACCCTCGGCCCTCACCCCACAGCACGTTCGTCTTGGGCACACGCACGTCGTGGAACCGAATGTGCATGTGGCCGTGCGGCGCGTCGTCGGTGCCGAACACCTGCATACCTTCGACGATTTCGACGCCTGGCGTGTCCATCGGCACGAGGATCTGCGACTGCTGCTTGTAGGTGTCCGCATCCGGGTTGGTGCGGACCATGACGATCATGATCTTGCATCGCGGGTCGCCAGCGCCAGAGGCGTAGAACTTCGAGCCGTTGATCACGTATTCGTCGCCATCCGATACGGCGGCGGTCTGAATCTGCTTGGCGTCGCTGGACATGATGCCCGGCTCGGTCATCACGTAGGCAGAGCGAATTTCGCCCCGCAGCAGCGGCGCAAGCCACTGCGCCTTTTGCTCGGGCGTACCAACACGCTCCAGCACTTCCATGTTGCCGGTGTCTGGCGCCGAGCAGTTGAGGCACTCGCTGGCCAAACGGTTCTTGCCCAGCTCGACAGCGACGTACGCGTAGTCGAGGTTGCTGAGGCCCTCGCCGGTCTCGGCGTTGGGGAGGAAGAAGTTCCACAGGCCGAGCGCCCGAGCCTTGCTCTTGGCCGTCTCCAGCAGCTCGAGCTGACCCGGCGCCCAGCTCCACCGGTCCTTGCGGCCTTCGCCCAGGCGGGCGAACTCCTCGATGATCGGCGCCACGTTCTCATCGATATGCGCCTTCACCGCGTCGAACAGCGGCTGCGCCGTCTTC
>JAYVVY010000344.1:0-10805 GCA_043786575.1 Ilumatobacteraceae bacterium | reverse complement strand
GGCAAGGTGATTCGCACCAACCCGGCGGTGGGTACCCAGGTGCGTCAGGGCGACGTGATTGCGCTGGTCATCTCTGCCGGGGCGAATCAAGTCGCAGTGCCACCGATCACGGGTCTCTCCGAAGCCGACGCGAAGGCCACGCTTGTGGCCGCAGGCTTTGTCCCATCGGTCACCCCCGAGGCCAGCAGCACGGTGGCAAAAGGCACCGCCATCCGCACCGATCCGTCCGTTTCGGTGCTGATGCCCAAGGGCAGTCCGATCACATTGTTCGTATCCAGTGGCGCCGCGCCGGTGAAGGTACCGCCGGTTGAGGGTCGCACGGAAGCGCAGGCGCGAACGACACTGTCGGGTGCCGGGTTGGGTGTGGAAGTGACCTACCAGAACGTGCCCGCTGGCGACCCCAAGGACGGCAAAGTCATCACCCAGAGCATCTCCTCTGGCACCGATGTACCGCCCGGCACCGTCGTCAAGCTGAAGGTCGGCAAGGCGGTCGTGGTTGCGACTACAACGACGACCATTCCACCCACGACAACGACGATCGCCCCCACGACGACCACGACGACCACTACGACCACCACGACGACGGTCGCTCCGCCCCCGACGGGCCCATAACCTCGGGGTTGCCTGCGACGGGTTACGTGCGACGCAGGAAGTTGCGCAGTAGGTCGTGGCCGGCGCCGGTGAGAATGCTTTCCGGGTGGAACTGCACGCCTTCGATTGGTAACTCGCGGTGGCGCACGCCCATCACAATGTCATCGCACATGGCTGTCACCTCTAGACACGCCGGCATCGTGGCCGGGTCGATGACCAGGCTGTGATAGCGGGTTGCGGTCAGTGGCGACGGCAAGCCTTCGAAGACCCCGGTGCCGTGGTGCTCTATCGGTGAGGTCTTGCCGTGCATCAGGTTGGGTGCCCGAACGACCGAGCCGCCGTACACGTGGCCGATGGCCTGATGACCCAGGCATACACCCAGTACCGGAATGCCCGCCGCGGCGAACGCGGGGATTGCCGCACAGATGATGCCGGCGTCTTCCGGGCGCCCCGGGCCCGGCGAAAGCAACACGCCGTCCGGCTCCATGGCCAACGCTTCGTCAACCGTCAGTTGGTCGTTTCGAACGACGATCGGCTCGGCGCCAAGCTCGCCGAGGTACTGGACAAGGTTGTAGACGAAGCTGTCGTAGCTATCGATCACGAGAACGCGAGGCACGCCTACAGCCTGGCCGCTGAGAGCAGCGGTTGTCGAATGGGTTGACGATGTGCAAAGACCCCTAGACTCTTGCGCCGTGGCTCCTCCGAAACGCAGAACAACCGGCCGTGTGACACCCAAGGGCACCAAGCCCGGTCAGGTGACGTCAATGGTCAGGGAAGCGCCGCATCACGACAGCTCGATTGGTCAGTCGTCGCGTTACACGCCGCCGACGCCCAAGGAGTACTACGAGAGCCCAAAGTGGGTCCCCATCATGATGGCCGTCTTCATCGGCCTCGGTGTGCTCTCCATCCTGTCGCGGTATCTGATTCCGTCGTTCAACAACACCAACACCCCGGTGCTGGTTGGGCTGTGCTTCATGCTGGCTGGGTTGTTCACCGCCACGAAGTGGAAATAGCCCAGTTCTACTGACAGTGATGTAATTACATCACAGGGTTATCCACAGACTGTGGGTAACCCCTATTCGAAGAGTGGCGCCACGATGACCATGTCCTCGAGGCAGTGGCGCGGTGGCGGCGGGTCTTCGTCGGGGGCCAACATCATCTTCAGCTCCAACCCACATACGGTGCAGCGATACCTGACGTTGATCCTGCGCATCTCACCCGCGGGGGGCGGGGCCGGCATCGGCGTGGTGAAACTGCGCAGCATGCCAATGCCACTTTTCCACAGGACGTAACCCCCGCCGAGGCCTACCAGCACCCAAATGATGGTCGACAGTGTGGGCATATCGTCAGGCTATCTGACTGTGTAGTTGAGGGTTGTTCCCCTAGCCGAGGCGTTCGATGATGGTGGCATTTGCCATGCCGCCACCCTCACACATGGTTTGCAAGCCGTAGCGGCCGCCGGTGCGCTCCAGCTCGCAGAGCAGCGTGGTCATCAGTCGTGCGCCCGAGGCGCCCAGCGGGTGGCCCAGCGCGATGGCGCCACCGTTGACGTTGACCGTCGCCATGTTGGGGTGCAGTTCCTTCTCCCACGCGAGCACCACGCAGGCGAATGCTTCGTTGATCTCGGTGAGGTCCATATCGTCCATGGTCAGCCCGGCGCGGGCAAGCACCTTGTGGGTGGCCGGGATGGGTGCGGTCAGCATCATGCGTGGGTTGTCGCCGGCGAGGCTGAAGTCGACGAAACGGGCGCGTGGGGTGAGACCCAGTTCTTTCGCCTTGGCTTCGCTCATGATCAAGATGGCGGAGGCGCCGTCGGTGATCTGCGACGAGTTGCCGGCCGTGACGCGCCCTCCATCTTCCTCGGTGCGAAACGCCGGCTTCAGCTTGGCCAGCGACTCGAGCGTTGTGTCGCGGAGGCCTTCGTCGGTGGTCATCAATTCCCCGTTGGAACCCAGCAGCGGCAGGATCTCGCGGGCGAAGCGGCCCTCGTCAGTGGCGCGGCGGGCGAACTCCTGCGAGCGCACACCGAACGCGTCGAGGTCGTCGCGGGTGAGGCCCCACTTGTCGGCAATCATCTCTGCGGAAATGCCCTGCGGCACCAACCCGCCCTCGGAGGCGTAGCGGGCGCCTACCTTGGGGCCAAAGGGAAAGCCGAACTTGCCGTCTGCCATCGATGAACCCATGGGCACGCGGGTCATCACTTCCACGCCGGCGGCAACGACGATGTCGTACGCCCCGGCCATCACGCCCTGCGCCGCGAAGTGGGCTGCCTGCTGGCTGCTGCCGCACTGACGATCGATAGTGGTGCCGGGCACGTGCTCGGGCCAGCCGGCCGCGAGCACGGCGTTGCGAGCGACGTTGACGGCTTGCTCGCCAATCTGCATGACACAGCCCATGATGACGTCGTCCACGAGGCCGGGGTCGATGCCCGTGCGTTCCTGCAGTGCCTTCAACGTCTCGCCGGCCAGGTCCACCGGGTGCCAGTCCTTCAGCTTGCCGTTGCGGCGACCCAGTGGGGTGCGAACTGCGTCAACGATGACGGCGGTGGTGCGTTCAGACATTGCGGCTCCTAGCGACTGCGAACTCGCCGAGAGTCTGCCCGCGCGAGCACCCGTGCACTCAATCGGAGAGTCCGTCGACCTGAGGCGATCGAACAATCCGACCAACTCAGCGCCATGGGTTGCGGTCCGCACCTACCGGAACGGGAGACAAATCTGAATGAGGTGAACTGGGACGCACGGATACCCACGGCTCTCGGCCGTGGGTCGCAGGTTGCGCTCGCGGGATCGCTGCTTGAGCGATCAACCGGGTCCGTGCGATCAGGCCGCCGCCGAGGTTGTTCGTTGGCGGTCGCCCGCCGCTGCCCCTGGCGATGGGCAGTGCACCACAGTGCCGTTGGCCAGTCGTATGCGTAGGTCGTTCGCGTTGCCCAGCACTTGGACGCCGGAGCGGTGCTTCTCGTGGTGGTGATGCGAGCACCACAGCACCATGTCGTCGATATCGGTCTTGCCGCCATCCTCGAAGGCCACGAGATGGTCGACCTCGCACCACGCCCCAGGGATGTGGCACCCGAGCCAGCGGCAACCGCCATCGCGAGCGAGCAGCGCCCGGTATTGGGACTCGGTAGCGAAGCGAACCTCGCGACCGAGGTCGAGGATCATCGAGCCGGCGAGCAAGACCCGCTGCAGGTTGGCGTGCTCGGCCAAGTGGCGAACGACGTGTGCCGGAATGCGGTCGCCATGCGCCGTCGTGCCCGGCTCGTTGGTAACGCCTGCGAACGACAACGCGTCGATGGTGATGAGGATTGTGGGCTTCTCGCGACCGCCGAGCACCTGGCCCTTGGCGTACGCGCGACACAACTGGACCAAACCGTCGGCCAGCCGCTGTTCGGTGGTGCGAGCATCGCCCTCGCTGGGTTTGCCAGCGACCGAGCTGATGGCGTTGTGAAATTCGCGTGACTGCAGCTCGGGCAGCGTGACAGTTGTGGTGACGAGGCCGTCAGTGGCGGGTATCGAGCGGACCGACCGCTGCTGGTGCCGGCGCTCTTCCGCTTGCGCGTCTGTCTCGGCCGAGTTGATCTCCTTGAACCGCTCGGCCGCTGCCTTCGCGTCGCGCGGGCCCGCACCCTTGACTGCCTCAACGAGTTCCTTGACGTCGCCGTTTGCAGACGGATTGGTGACGGCGTCGTGCAGTGCCTCGGCGGTAGCGGCGGAGACCTCGCCCTTCTGCACTGCCTCGGCGAGTTCGGGCGACTGATCCAGCGTTTGCCCCAACCGAACGCGGCTGGCAGCGTCGCCATACGACGTGTTGGTGGCCCCAGCCATCCAGTCGGCCATGTTGCGAGCGCCCGTTCCCTGCCACACGCGTGCGTTGTCTGCAGCGTTGACCACTCCGGCGTGTAGGGCCTTCATCCGATCGATATGGCGCTGCAGAGCGAGCGACCCGAAGGCGAGATCGTCGGTGGTCAGCACGGACAAGTCGAGCATCGCGACGGCATCGGCTGCCAGATCGAGAAGGTCGAAGGAATCCTGCATATAAACCACTATACAGAACGTACGTTCAGTTGTCAACTTGAATTCTAGATAGTTTGCAGGTGCCGCGGCCGACTGCGAGATGGTGCCTGTCGCGCGAAAGACTGAGCCCGCCGTGGACTACCGAGGAGCCGACTCATGACACATGCAATCGATCAGCTGGATCCGCTTGATGACTTTGACAAGCGGTCAATGACGTTCGGAACCGACGAGGATTCGACCAAGTCGGTGTACGTTGCGGGCGCCGGCCCGGCTGTGATTGTCATCACCGAGATGCCGTGCATCTCGCCGTACGTTGCCCGTTTCGCTCGGTGGGTCCGCGACGCGGGCTTCACCGTGTACATGCCCAGCCTGTTCGGCCCCGACGGCGAGGTGCCGACGATGGACATCGCGACGGCGTCGTTCGGGCTGCCGTGCGTGCGTCGGGAGTTCACCGCGTTTGCCGAGGGCAAGCCGAGCCCGATGGTCACATGGCTCCGGCAGCTTGCCGCGCACGCACACGGCGCGTGCGGTGGGCGCGGTGTCGGCGCCATCGGTATGTGTTTCTCCGGCAACTTTGCGCTCGGCATGATGCTGGAGCCGTCCGTGCTGGCACCAGTGATGTCGCAGCCCTCGCTGCCCTTCGACGACCCGGCGAGCACGGGCATCCTTGACGGGGAGATGGTGAAGATCCGCCGCCGACTCGACGAGGAGAATCTCACCGTATTGGCCTACCGATTCGCCGGCGATACCTACTGCAAGGCCGAGCGCTTCGAGGCCTTCGACCGTGCACTCGGCGATCGTCTGCTGGCGCGCACCCTGCCCGATTCGGCTGCGGCGCCCGGCGGCTGGACGGGCGTGCCGCACAGCGTTGTCACGACAGAGTTGATCGACGAGGTCGGCCAGCCGACGATTGCGGCCCGCGACGAGATTCTCGCCTTCTTCGCCACGCGGCTTCGACCACTGGACTGAGACGTGTCAGGTGAGCTTGGACCAGATGCGCTGCAGGGCGGCGATGTCGGTCTCGGTGAGCTTCTTGGCGAAGTGTTCCTGCACGAAACGACGGTAGGTGATGTTGGCGTCGCGCCACTCGGCGCGACCGTCCGCAGTCAGCGAGACGGTGACGGCGCGACGGTCGTCGGGCTGTGGCGTGTGTTTGCGGCGCAGGAACCCGGCGTCCTCCATGCGGTCGAGCCGGCGCGAGAAGCTGCTGGGAACTTCGCCCAACACTTCACACAGTTCGTGCACGCGAATGGAACCGCCCGCAGCGCGAATGTCGGTGAGCGCGTCGAACCAGCTGAGCGGGAGGTCGTGTTCTTCGATCAGTACTTGGTCGAGTCGGCGTTGCAGCGCGATTGACACAACCCCGAACTGACGCCAGAGCGCGATGCGCTCGGCGTCGAGACGCGGCATCTAGGCGGTGGCCTTGAGGGCAGCGCTGAACGCCGCAAGTGCGAGGTCGATCTCGCGCTCGTTGACCACCAGCGGCGGCATCCAGCGCAGGGTGCGCCCGTAGGTGCCGGCGTTCATCAAGATCAGGCGACCTTCCTCAAGGCAATGCTTGGTGATGGCGCTGACGCGGGCGCCGTCGTCGAACTCGGTGCCCACCATCAGCCCCAGCCCACGCACGTCGGTGATGGTGCGGTGTTCCTGCTGTAGTTCGCGGATGCCGGCCTGCAGTTGCGCGCCGCGGGCATTGACGTTGGCGAGGAACGCTGGGTCTTCCATGATCTCGATGGTGGCCAAGGCCGCCGCGCAACCCATTGCATTGCCGCCGTAGGTGCCGCCGTGGCTGCCGGTGGGCCACTTGTCGTCCAGCTCGCGGCGGGTGCCGAGGGCGGCGAAAGGAAAGCCGCTGGCTATGCCCTTGGCCATGCAGATGATGTCGGGCTCGATGCCGTAGTGCTCGACAGCGAACATCTTGCCGGTGCGCCCGAAGCCGGACTGCACTTCGTCGGCGATGAACAGAATGCCGTGCTGGCGGCAGCGTTCGACGATGCCGTGGATGAACGCGGCAGGCGCGGGGATGTAGCCACCCTCGCCGAGTACGGGTTCGAGAATCGCGGCTGCGGTCTCCTCGGGTGCCGTCATGCTTTTCAGCAGGTGGTCGAAGCCGTAGAGCGCCTTCGTCACTTCGGCATCCTGGTCGGGCGCCATAGGGTCCGGGTACGGGGCGACGAACACGCCCGACGGCAGCGGCGCGTGGCCAGCGCGGTAGCCGGTCTTGGAGGTGGTCATTGCCATCGCCATGTGCGTGCGGCCGTGGAAGCTGCCGGCAAACACGATGGTGTGCGGGCGCTTGGTGGCCTGCTTGGCCAACTTGATGGCGCCCTCGGTGATCTCGGCGCCGGAGTTGGCGAAGAAGAACGTGTCGATGGCACCGGGCGAGAGCTCGGCCAGCTTGGCGGCCAGTGGTTCGAGCAGGTCGTGCTTGAACACGTTGACCTGTGCATGGATGAATCGCTGCGCCTGCGCGCCGATGGCCGCAGCCACCGCTGGGTGCGCGTGGCCGGTGGAGTTCACCGCGATGCCAGCGGCAAAGTCGAGGTACTCCTCGCCGCTGGTGGTGGTCACCCAACACCCCTGTCCATGCGACACCTGCAAAGGAGTCACCGAGAACCAAACATTGGAAAGATGCGACGACGCTGTCATGTTCCCAGCCTAGAAGATTTGGATGACGGTGCCGTTTGCGTCGACCGACTGCCAGATGAGATCAACTCAGACGAGAATGGGAAAGGCGGCGTCGGCGGGGATGGGCGGGCTGCAGCGCCACTTGCGTTCGATGCGGGTCGCGTCGTCGCCCAGGAACCGAATCGAGATCACACGGCGTAGACCCGCCGCACCCTGAGACGCGTGCAGCGTCAGTGCGTGAAAGAAGACGGCGTCACCCGGCTGCAAGTCCCAGCCGAGAATCGGAAAGGCATCGCGGTCGGCCTGTACGTCCGGTACGTCCAGCAGCGAGCCTTCCTCGAACCACTTCGCCTCGCGCTGCATGAACGTGCGCGGCATCAGCCATGGGCCAAGGTGTGTGCCAGCCACAAACTCAAGCGTGCTGGCCCTCGGCACCGGGTCCACCGGCAACCACATGCTGATGACATCGCGCCCGTCAACGTCGTAGTACGGCTGGTCCTGGTGCCATGGCGTGGGCTGGCGGGTACCGGCCTCCTTGACGAGGAGATGGTCGTGGTAGAGCCGAACCGTCTTCGAACCCATCAGTGCCTGCGCGGTCGGCGCCGTCGCCTGTGCGAGCTCGAGATATGCAGGGAAGCGCGGCCAGTTGCAAAAGTCCTCGAGGAAGTGGCCAGGGTCGTCGCTCTGGCTGGCCACCTGGGCCAGCTCGCTGGGGTTTGCCCGGTTCGCCTCGACCGCCTCGGTGACGCGCTGCAGCAGCGCGGGGTCAACGAGCCCACGAACGCAGACGGCGCCGTCACGAGCGAAGTCGGCGGCAACTTCGGAAAGATTCATGCAAGATCCAGATGGTCGATGAGGAAGAGTCGCCAAGAGCGGTCGATCTCGGCTTGGTGCTGCGCGTAGAGCGCCTGGGCGTGCGCGCTCTCCTGCTCGTAGAAGTTTCGCACGACGGGGATGCCCGCCGCCTGCGTTGCATTGACTGTGGTGACCGAACAGGCAAACGGCACAAGCGGGTCGCCGCCACTGGCGGACACCGCGAGCGGCGCGTCGAACGCGTCGATGGAGCTCTCCGTGTCGTTATTGAGGTAGTTGCAGCCCGACATTGCCAGCACTGCCGAGACCTGGGAGGCGGCCGGCGGTGGCGAGCCAGGTGTGTTGAGGGTCTGGCCGACATGGATGGCCGTGATCGCGCCAGCGGAACTACCGCCAACCGCTACCCGCGTCGGGTCGATGCCGTATGTCGTCGCGTTCGCGCGCAACCATGCAATCGCCATTGCGGCATCGTCGCGAGCGCCGAGGATTGCTTTCTCGCAACGAGCGCGCTCCGCGACCAGTTCGGCCCCGGAGTACTGGCCGGCCTGCACCTGCAGGCAGTGATTGCCGGGGTCCAGCCGGTAGGAGATGGAGGCGGTGACGTAACCGAGCCGTGCGTATGCCCTCGACTCGGCTGCCATCTGGCCGCGGTTGCCGCCGAGGAACGAGCCGCCGTGGATCCACACGAGCAGCGGTCGACTGGTGGCGACGTCGCCGGTCGGTCGGTAGAGATCGAGCTGCAGCGTGACCGGCGCGCTGGAGATGAAGTCAGGTGCGGAGCCGTAGGTGACAGTGGTGGACGTCGTGCCGGAAAAAATCTGTGTGCGATACCGCACCGCGGCAAACGCCAACCGCTGGGCGGAACCAGTTGCGGCGGCGGGTTCGCTGGCATCGAGTACCGCTGGCTGCAACAATTCGCGCGGGGTAGCGGGGGCGCAGCCGATCAACCCCAACAGCCCAAGCGTCAAGAGTGCGATCGTTGTGCGCCGAGCCATGGGACAAGTGTTATCCGCCAGCGGGTCCCCTCGCTACGGTCAGTTGGGACTTCGTAATCCGTCAGGCGAAGGCGACTGCCAACACGTCCGCGTAGGTGTCGGCCAGGTGGAACGTCATCTGTTCGCGCACCTTCTCGGGCACGTCTTCCAGGTCTGGGCCGTTGCGCTTGGGCAGCACAACCTCGGTCAGCCCTGCCCGGTGAGCGGCCAGCACCTTCTGCTTCACCCCACCGATCGGCAGCACCTTGCCCTGGAGTGTGATCTCGCCGGTCATGCCCAGCGTGGGCTTGACGAGCCTGCCGGTGAGCAGGCTGACCAGAGCGGTGGTCATCGTCACACCGGCGGACGGACCGTCCTTCGGGACGGCGCCGGCCGGTACGTGCACGTGCACGCGCTTGGCCATCGTGGCCAGGTCGACACCCAGCTCGGCGGCGTGCGAACGCACGTAGGACAGCGCGATGTGTGCGCTCTCCTTCATCACGTCGCCGAGTTGACCGGTGAGCGTCAGCGTCGGCTCGCCATCCTGCGCCAGCTCGAACGCCGTCGTTTCGATGAACAACACGTCGCCGCCGGCGCCCGTGACGGCGAGCCCGGTTGCGATGCCAGGCACGTTGGTGCGCTCCGGAATCGAGTCGTCGACCTTGGCCCGGCCCAACCACTCGCGCACATCGGCGGTGCCGACGTTGACGGGTGGCGACTGCTTCGCGGTGGCAACCTTCGACGCAATCTTGCGGGTCAGCTTGCCCAGCTCGCGTTCCAGCGAACGCACGCCGGCCTCGCGGGTGTAGCCGCTGATGGTGGTGCGAATCGCATCGTCGTCGACGACGACTTCGTCGGCGGTGAGACCGGCGCGTGACAGCTGCCGCGGCAGCAGGTAGCGCTGTGCGATGAACACCTTCTCCTCCTCGGTATAGCCATCGAGGCGGATGAGATCCATGCGGTCCAGCAGTGGCGCAGGAATGGTGTCGGCCACGTTGGCGGTGGCGATGAAGACGACCTGCGAGAGGTCGAGCTCGACCTCCAGGTAGTGGTCGCGGAAGGTGTGGTTCTGCGCCGGGTCGAGCACTTCCAACAGCGCCGCCGTGGGGTCTCCACCCCAACCGCCGGGGCTGACCTTGTCGACCTCGTCGAGCAGCACGACCGGGTTCATCGAGCCGGCCTCGATGATGGCGCGCACGATGCGGCCCGGCTGGCTTCCCACGTACGTACGACGGTGGCCGCGGATCTCCGCTTCATCACGAACACCGCCAAGCGACACGCGTACGAAGTTGCGACCCATTGCCTTGGCGATGGATTCGCCGAGACTGGTCTTGCCAACACCGGGAGGACCGATGAGCGTCATCACCGTGCCGGCCGCACGGCCATCGGTCTCCGCTACGCCGCGCTCGGCACGCAGCTTACGCACGGCCAGAAACTCGACAATGCGGTCCTTCACGTCGTCGAGGCCGTGGTGGTCGGCATCGAGTTGCTCGCGAGCACTGTCCAGCTCCAGCTGGTCGGGTGTGCGCGTGGCCCACGGCATCTCAAAGACGCGGTCCAGCCAGGTACGCACCCAGCTGTGCTCGGGCGACTGCAGGCTCATCCTGTCGAGCCGCTCGATTTCCTTCTCCACGAAGGTTGCCGCCTTCGCCGGCAAGTGGGGCCGCAGCTCGTCGAGCTTGGTGCGGTACTCGCCAACCACGTCGTCGTCGCCCTCGCCCAGCTCCTTGCGGATGGCTGCCATCTGCTGGCGCAACAGGTAGTCGCGCTGCTGCTTGTCGACCCC
>JAYVVY010000343.1:0-2949 GCA_043786575.1 Ilumatobacteraceae bacterium | reverse complement strand
CGGCAAGACGGTGGTGGCGCTGCACCGTGCCGCCTACCTGCTGTACACCTTCCGCTTTCCGCTGGAAGACCAGGGTGTGCTGGTCATCGGCCCCAACCGCGTGTTCCTGCGCTACATCGAGCGGGTGCTGCCGTCGCTGGGCGAAGCGGGCGTTGAGCAGGTTGTTTTGGCCGACCTGGTGCACGACGTGCAGTGGGCCCGTTATGCCATCGACCCTCCCGACAACCAGTTGGCTGCCCGCGTGAAGGGCGACCTGCGTATCAGCCTGGTCATCGACAAGGCTGTCACCGACCGCGAGCGTCCGCTGCGCGACGACCTGAAGGTGCCGTTCCGCACCGGCTATGTGCGGCTGCGTGCCGAAGAGTCGGCCCGCATCGTGCGCGCTGCGCAGCGCCGTTTCCGCAAGCACAACTCCGCCCGTCGCTGGTTGGAGGGCGAAGTGTGGGCAGCGATGACCGCTGGCTGGCACGACGAGGAAACCACCGTTGCACAGGTGAAGGAAGCCGTTCGCCACCTGCCCGAGGTGCGCGCTGCGCTGGAGCGTATGTGGCCGGTGCTGTCGCCAGCACAGCTGCTACACGACCTGTACGGCAGCAAGGCGCTGCTCAAGCTGGCCGGCGCGAAGCACCTCACTGAGGCCGAGTACCTGTCGCTGTATCGCGAGCGCAAGGCCGATGTGGCCGATGTGCGCTGGACCGAACACGACGTCTCCATTCTCGACGAAGCGCGTAGCTATCTGGGCGCCCGCCCGGCGAAGGGCACGCTGAAGCCCGATGAGGCCGACGAAATTCGCACCTACGGCCACATCGTGGTCGACGAAGTGCAAGACCTCACCCCAATGCAGCTGCGCATGGTCTCGCGCCGCTCGCTGAACGGCAGCATGACGGTGGTGGGCGACATCGCTCAAGCCACCGGTGCGCTGGCGCCAAACGACTGGGACGACATCCTCACGCACCTGCCCATCACTCGCGGTTCGCGCGTCATCGGGCTCAGCGTTGGCTACCGCATTCCGGCGCAGATCATGGAGCTGGCCAACAAGGTGATGATGGCGGCCACGCCGTCGCTGCGCGCGCCCACCAGCGTTCGTGCCGGCGACGAGCACCCCGAGTTCTCGCACGTTGCTGCCAGCGAACTGTTGACCGCGGTGGTCGCGGCCACGAAAGACCTCGACGCCGACGTCGGCGAAGGCAACATTGCTGTCGTTGTGCCCGACGCAATGTTCGAGGCCGTGTCCAACGCACTGGCGGCTGCCGGCATCGAGCACGGCAAGGCCACCCGCTCCGGTCTGGAGATGGGTATCACGGTGGTGCCGGTCAGCGTCGTCAAGGGTCTGGAACTCGACGGTGTGGTCGTCGTCGAGCCGGCCGACATTGTTGCCGGCGAACAGCAGGGCCTGCGTGCGCTCTATGTCGCGCTCACCCGCAGCACCAAGCGTTTGTCGATTGTGCACAGCAAGCCGCTGCCCGCAGCAATGCTCTAACCGTCAGCGCCAATGCTCAGCCGAGGTAGGTCTTCACCAGGCTGGTGAGGTTCTTGAAGGCCCGGTCGGCGTCGGCCGGGCGATTGCGGTCTGCTGCGGCCCGGCTGCGGCGCACCACGAACTCGAAGTCTGCCACCAGCTCGGGCCGGTTGGCCTCGATCTCGGGCTGCACAGCGGCCCACAGTTGTTCGATTCGCGTGGCGGCCATGCCGTCGCCATTGGCGTTCATGACCTTCAACGGCAAGCCTTGTACCTCTGCCAACATCAGCGGCAGCAAATCGGCGGCGGTGCCGGTGGGCAGCGTGGTGGTGGTCGCCGCGGCGGGCGGCACGGTCTCGGCCGACGAGTCGTAGGTGGTGGGGCTGCATGCGACCAACACAGCGAGCGCCACTATCGCGATGAGTGCTCGCCTCATATGGTGACGAGAATGCGGTTGCTGGCGAACGAGCCAACGCCGACCGCGTGACCATCGATCAAGATGGTGACGGTGCCGTCGGGTGCGGTGCCGGTGAGCACCCCGGTATGCCCCGGAAGAATGCTGGCCTCCTCGAGGAAGTCGAGCACGCCGGGAGAGAACTCCAATTCCTCCGGGATGCGCACGACGGTGAAGGAATCGCCAACTGGAATGTCCGAGAGCGGCACCATTGATGGTGCGTCGTACAGCGAACCTGGAATCGGGTTGCCGTGCGGGCAGGTGGTGGGGTTCCCCAACACCCGGTCCATCGCATCTTCGACGGCGGAGCTCATGACGTGCTCCCACTTGCCGGCCTCGTGGTGGGCATCGGCCCAGGAGAGACCGAGCATGTCGGTGAGGAAGCGTTCGGCCAAACGATGACGGCGCACCACCCGCTGCGCAAGTACCTGGCCAGCGTTGGTGAGGCGAATGGCGCCGTCGGTGGTGATGAGGCCTTCGGTTTCGAGCCGACGAATCATCTCGCTGACCGCCGGACGACTGACCTGTAGGCGCTCAGCCATGCGGGCTTGGATGACGGCAACGTCGTCTTCGTCAAGCTCGAAGATGCACTCGCAGTACTCCTCGAAGGCAGGATGGTGCTCTCCGATGGCAGGCATAGCGTCAGGCTAGCGGCGCTGAACGCGCCTGTCCTGCCGTGCGCTGTGGTGCTTTCGGGCGTTGGGCTCTATCGCCGTTTGAGCCAGGCTTCGCCGTAGCGCAGGCGGCGTTCCAGCTCGCTGTTGGTGGCGCTGCCCACCGACATGATGCCGACCAGACGATTCAGCTCTACCTGGACTTTCGCGTGGCCGAAGCCGGTGTTGTCAACCAGCCGTTTGGCCAGCTCCATGTTCTGATTGCGCAGCTCTTCCTTGCGCTCGGCGATACTTTTCGCGCCGGCCAGCGGGAAGCCCGCATCGGTTGGGATCTCCGGCAGTTCGATGGCGTCGTCGGCCACGCTGGCGTCGTCGGGCGCGGGAATCTCGGGCTCGTCGTCGAACATGGTCAGCCCGGCCTC
>JAYVVY010000342.1:0-1759 GCA_043786575.1 Ilumatobacteraceae bacterium | reverse complement strand
GTCGCTGCCAGCGGCGTTGTTCGAGTGGTTGCCCGGCCCTGATCTTGGCGATGAGGCGACGCCCGCACAGATACGAGCTGTCGGTCGGGCGACAGCGGCACTGCATGCGCATGGTGAGAATTGGTCACCGCCGCCGGGCACGGAACTACCAGCGATCGACACAATTCTGATGGACGTACCCCACGTGCTGGGCGACGACCACCCACTGCTGTCCACCGCCGACCACGAGCTGCTTGACACTGCGTTCGAGCACATCCAACAGCACTACGACGCGATGTTCGCCAACGCCCCGCGTCAGCCGCTGCATGCAGACCTGCATGTGTGGAATCTGAAGTGGTATCGCAGCCGGCTGTCAGTGTTCGACTTCGACGACAGTGGCATTGGCGTGCCGGTGCAGGACCTGGCGATTTCTGCCTATTACTTGCGCGACAACGCAGAGCAGGAAACGGCGCTGCTGGAGGGTTACCAGGAGGTGCGTTCGCTGCCGTCGTTCTCGAGCGAGCAGTTCGAGGCAATGGTTGCCAGCCGCAATCTGATCTTGCTGAATGACGTGATCACCACGACCAACGCCGAGTTCTTAGCGATGCTCCCCACCTACGTGCCGAGGTCGATCACCAAATTGCGTTCCTACCTCGACACCGGCCGCTACCGCCACGACGCCGTTGCGTGAACGACGCCGTTGCGTGAACGACGCCGTTGGGTGACTGGCGAGGTCAGCCGTTGCGGTGCACGGCGCGCAGGCCGGCCCAGGCCATGTCGGCGACTTGCTGACCCAGCACGTCGGGGTCGAAGGTGTCGCCCCGCTCGACGAGATAGCGACTGACCCCTTCGGCAAGACCGACGAGGCCCTGCGCGAGGGTGCGCTGGTGCTCGGGCTCGATGTCGGCGGCGATCAGCGGGGCGATGGCCTTCGCCGTTTCGGCCGTGATACGGCGAATAGTGGTGGTGCTTTCCTCGTCGCGGTTGGCTCGCGAGCCGAAGAGCAAAAGGAATGCGTCGTGGTCGTCGGCAACCCAGCGGAAGTAGGCGCGAAAGCCCATTTCCGTCTGCTCCTTGCCGTTGGCAGCGCTGACGACAGCCTTACTGACCGCGGTGCGCAGACGGTTCCCGGCTTCCTCCAGCAGCGCCAGATACAGGTCCTGCTTGCTGTCGAAGTGCTGGTAGAGCACGGGTTTGGTGACGCCCGCTGCATCGGCCACGTCGTTCATCGAGGTGGAGTGAAAGCCGTTGCGGGCGAAGACCTGCACCGACACGTCAAGGATTTGCTCTCGGCGAGCCGAGGCGGGCAGGCGCATGCTCATTTTGTTCGCTTGATGTCGGTCGCCATAGGAGTTACTAGAGGGTAACAAGCTTTTTGTGCGCCCGAAACCCGGCTCAGAGACCGCGTTCGCGGTCGTCGCGTTCGGCGGCTTTGACGGCGTAGCCCAGCACGATGGCGGGCGCCAGCAAGATGGAACCGATGATCAGCGAGCCGATGACGACGGCCGAGACGGTGGCATTGAAGCTGATGGCGAACCCGATGATGAACGTCGCAATGGCCAGCGCGTAGAACAGATAACCGACGCGATTGGCCAGCAGTGTGTACTTGGCAATCTTCTGCCGGCGGGCGCGCACGGGGTCGACCGGCTTGGGAGAGACGGGTTTGGAGGTATCGGACATGGGGCTCACAAGCCTGGGGGAAGCAAACGGTTGACGTTCTCGAAGAAGAAGTAGAGCACGACCACGAACGGGATGAAGCCGACGATGAAGCTGACGTACA
>JAYVVY010000341.1:0-27211 GCA_043786575.1 Ilumatobacteraceae bacterium | reverse complement strand
GCCGTGACACGACAAAGGAAGTCCAATGAACCATCGCAAGTTGTTCAGCAGCATCATCACCAGCGCAGTTGTGCTGGCAATCGGTGCAGGCGTCTCGGTCGCACACGCGCAACCCGCTGCGGCGCAAGTCGCAGTGCCGACCATCACCACGTTGCCGCTCTTTGGAGTGCAGCTCACAGTGGAGGTTGCTACGGGGCCCGGCGGAACGCTTGCGAGCGTGGCTGTCAACCCCGCCAACGGCTTCACTGCAACCACCGTCAAACCCAACAAGGTCGTGTTCCTCAATGACGACGGCACCGCCAAAGTGGTGGTCAGCGGGCGCGATGGCCGCCAAGGCGTACAGGTCAGGGCCGGCGCACTTGCAGACATCACCGGTGATGGTGGATGGTCTGGCGACGTGTTCGGCACGGGCGTAGCCACCACCGTTTCTTTCACTGTCGGCGTCACCCCTAGCGGCGGACCCGACATCACAGGTGTGCTCTCCAGCGATGCCAGTGCCGTTATCGGCGAAACCCAGTACAGCAACGACGACGAGGGTGACGACGACGGTCACCATGACGGCGATCACGAAGACGGCCAGAGCGCATCGGTGAAGGTCACCTTCACCGATGGTGCCCAGTCTCGGTCGCTAGGCATTCGTGCCTCGCTGAATGTCAACGATGAAGGCGAAACTCGCGCCAAGGTCAGCGTTGGCCTCGGCAAGGTCCGCGGCGTCACACAGCCTGTCGCCGAGGCAATCGGCATCAAGATGTGGACGGGGCTGCTGTGCGATGGAAGTACGGCCATCGTCAACTACACCGTGAACGAGGACGGCTCGATCACCGATGTCACTGCCAGCCCCGATGCCGATCGCATTCGAGCCGACGGCCACTCGGCCGAGGTCACGTTCTCGCACAGCGAGCGAGTGCGTATCCACACCGGCGTCAGCGATGGTGGAATCTCAGTGCGAGTTGACCCACGGATCCGCTGCGAGAATGCACCTGACCCGAGTGTGAACACCCCGATTGCGACCACCACGACGATCGAGGATGACGACGACCAACTGGACGACGACAACCAGGGTGACGACTCGGCCGAAAACCAGAACGACGACAGCCAGAACGACGACAGCCACAATGGCGGCCAGCACGACGGCAGCCACGACTGATCGCCACGACTGATCGACTGGCACCGTTTCCTTACGGGCCTCGTCCACGACATGACTCGATTCACGACATGACTTCATTCACGACATGACTTCATTTACGACACGGGTGCGGCTGCTCTCACGAGTGGCCGCACTCGCGGCGATTGTGATGGGTGCCGTTGCCTGCAGCGGCGGCTCGTCCAGTTCGTCGTCACTCCCCGTGATCAACGGCCTGGCAACGACGTCAACCGCAGCGGCCACTGAACCAACAGCGGCGGCCGTCACCATCGCTTCGACACCAGCGGCCACTATCGATGCCAACGGCGCGCTGCAAGCTGGGCTCACTGCACTGGCCGCCGGCTACCACTTCTCGTCGACAGTGACGGTCAACGGCACGCCGTCACTGACTGCCGACGGCGACCGAATCGGCGAGTCGAGCAGCCTCATTCTCACCGGCGACGGCGGCACGGTGTCGTACATCGTCACGCCGGACGGCAGCTACGCCAAGCCCGAAGGCGGTGATTGGTCGCTCCTCGATATCGCACCAGCAACGTCGGACCCGATCGCGGCGCTGCTGGCGCCCGTGTCAGTGGCAACCGTTCCGACCGCCGACGGCTCGGTCGTCGTTCAGGCGACGGTCGCTGCCGTCTCATTGGGCATTAGCGCCGAGGGCACCGTCGACGTGCAGGTGCTGTTGGTCGACGGCGCAATCACCCAGATCACCTTCACGTCACCGGTGGATGGCGGCACCGCAGAGGTCGTCACGACCATCAGCGCTGTCGTTGACCCCACACCGATCGTCGCGCCGATCTAGCGCATCCTGGCTACATCGTCGTCACGACGGAAACGCCTGGCTGCGCAAATGTGCCCATAGCGGGCAGTGCCGTCGGAACGTCGGCAAGAGAGAGCCGTTGCGTAATCATTGCGGCTGGGTCGAGTTGACCGCTCGCCATCATTGCGAACACCTGGTCGAAGCGTGTGGCGGAAAGTCCGTGCACACCGAGCAGTTCCAGCTCGTCACGGATCACGCGTGAGATCGGCAGCAACGCGGTCGCGGTTGGGAACAGCCCGATCTGCACATGTCGCCCGAGCGCGCGCAACGAGAGGATCGAGTTGGACGCGGTGGCGGCGTGGCCGAGACAATCGACCGACACGTGTGCGCCGCCCACCAAGTCGTGCAATGCGGAACCGACGTCGTCTGTGCTCGATGCGTCCAGCGTGAGGTCCGCCCCCACCGCGACCGCCAGCGCCAATGCCTCCGGCGAAATGTCGACGGCAACCACCTGTGCCCCGATCGCCCGGCCGAAGGCGACAGCCGCCAAGCCAACGCCGCCGCAGCCATGCACGCACAACACTTCGCCGGCTGCGAGACGGCCGCGCTCAATCACGCCGCGATAGACGGTGCTGACACGACAGCCGACGAGCGCGGCCACTTCGTTCGATACTTCCGGCGGTACCAACACCGCATTTGCGTTTGCGAACGGCACCGTCGTGTAGGTCGCGAATGCACCCCACCTGGTAAAGCCGGGCTGCTCTTGCCGGCGGCACACCTGCTGCTGGCCAAGCAGGCACGGTTCGCACGAACCACAGCCACACACGAAAGGCGCCACCACACGGTCACCCTCACGAACGCGAACCACTCCCGCGCCCACCGCCACGACGCGGCCGACGAACTCGTGACCTCCTACGTGAGGGCAGATGATGTCGGGATCGGTGCCACGCCAGCCGTGGTAGTCACTGCGGCAGAGGCCAACGGCCAACACCTCCACCACCACGTCGCCCGGCGCCACCGTCGGGTCCGCCACATCGATGATCTCGATCGGCCCTCGGAACTTTTCGTAGACGGCGGCTCTCATCGGGACACTGTACGAACTGGAGATTCATTCAGCGTCCTGTCAGCAACGTGCTCGCGACGCGGAACGTCGCGAGCACCGCCGAGTACATCCGCCCATCCGTTGCGCTGGCCGAGTGAGCGCGTAAGGATGAGCGAGTGAGACGCGTCGACAGTTCGCTGCCCACGGACGGGGTCACGTTCCTACTCACCGACATCGAAGGCTCCACCCGCGCGTGGCAGGCGGCCCCAGACGCGATGACGGCCCCGGTTGCACGTCACTACGAGATCCTCGATGCGGCCATCGTGGCGCACAACGGCCAGAGGCCACAGGAACAGGGCGAAGGCGACAGCATCGTGGCCGTCTTTCACACGGCCGCCGACGCTGTGGCCGCCGCCCTCGACGCACAGCTGGGCTTGCGGCGCGAGCTTCCCAACCTGCCGGTGAGAATGGCTCTACACAGCGGGGACGCCATGCTGCGCAACGAACAGAACTACGTCGGGTTGACCATCATCCGTTGCGCTCGGATTCGCTCGTGCGGGCACGGCCAACAGATCCTGCTCTCTGACGACACTGCTCGCGAAGTCTCGGGCGCGTTCCCTGCGCACACGTCCGTCGCCGATCTCGGCGTGTACGGCCTGCGCGACCTCGCTGGACGCGAACGCATCTGGCAACTCACACATCCTGAACTGCCGACCAACTTTCCGCCATTGAAAGCTGGCGCATCGGCGACAGGCAACCTTGCGTCGCCGATCAGCTCGTTCGTTGGACGCAGCTCCGACCTGGCAGCACTCAGTCACTTGATCGAGCAACATCGCCTCGTGTCGATCGTTGGCGAGGCAGGTGTAGGGAAGAGCCGCGTCGCCATCGCCGCTGCCACTGCAGCCGCCGCGTACCTGCCGGGCGGCGTCTGGTGGTTTCCGCTGGTGGGCATCGCCGACGACACAGCCGACTCAGTGCTCACCGCGGTCGCCCAGTCGTGCGCCATCGAACGCACCCTCGGCGATGACACGATGTCGGCGATCGTCGACCACTTCCAATCGGTGGCAGACGCGCTGATTGTCGTTGACGGCGGCGACCATGCCGGCGTTGCCGACGCCGTCACCCAGATACTTGCGCTCTGCCCGTCCGTGCGAATCGTGATGACCGGCCATCAGCCACTGCACATCGCAGGCGAAGCGGTTCACCCACTCGCCCCGCTCGGCGCGCCGCCCGCATCATTCGCGGGCGGGCGACGCGAGCTGGAAGAGTTCGACGCGGCACGACTGTTTATCGAACGAGCCACCGCCGCCGGGGCGACGGCACGGTTCGACGACGCCGAAGCAACCACAGTTGCGCACATCTGCCGAGTGCTTGGGGGGCTTCCCCTCGGTCTGGAACTCGCAGCCGCGCGCAGTGCCTCCACGTCGCTGGCACAGCTGGTCAGCAGCCTCAGCGCGATGCCCGCCGCTTCGGCCCTTGGCTCAGCCGGCACGCTCGCCTCATCGATTGCATGGAGCTACCAACTACTCAGCGCCGATGAGCAGACGACGATTTGTCGCCTGGGAGTGTTCGCGGGCGACTTTGAGATCGACGCTGCCACCTCGGTGGCCGTCGGTGGCGGGCTTGACGAGACGGCGGCCGCAGCAGCAATCAATGGGTTACTGAATCAAGGCCTACTCGCCGTCGACGAGCAGTCGGGCCGCCTGGCTCTTCCGCTCGCCGTTCGTCAGTTTGCCCACGCGCGCCTTGTCGTTTCCCCGGACCTCTCCGCTGCAGTCGCACAGCACGGCGAATGGTTCGCTGCTGTTGCCGACCGCTTTGCAGCAGCGGGCGACCCAATGCCGGCCTCGTTGCTCGGGCCCGACGAAGCCGACTTGATGGCCGCCCTCGACGCCAACATGGTCTCCGCCAACCCAACGGTCACGTATCGGATCATCGTCGGCATCGGAGCCAACTGGCCCTCGGTTGACCACCATGACATGCTGAACCGAGTGACGTCATGGATCTGTAGCCGCTCGCCAGGCGACGGCGAGGAGCGATGGGCTGCGGCGGTCGCACGGCTGTGCGCTGTGCATGCGTTGAAGTTGGATCAACCGATCCACGCATTCGCCGATGAGGCGCGCGCGATCGCAGAAATCGTTGACGACGAGGTCTCGCAGCGCATTCTCGATGCGGCGGCGGACACCGCACGGACAGCACGAACTGTCGCCGGCGACATGGCCTCGGCGACATGACGTGGGCGATGATGCAGACATGACGATTCCAACCGACCCGGCACGCAACGAGGCGTGGTTGGTGCTGTATCAGCCCGGTAGGGCCCCACAGACCGTTCCCCTTGACGGCGAGCTGACGATCGGCCGCTTCACGGACATGGTGCTGTCGAACGAAAACGCCGGACACCTCGCGATTCACGACGATCCCGCGGTTTCACGGTTGCACGCCGTGTTGACCGAGAAGACGCCAGGCTGGTGCGTCCAGGCCGCCAACTCCACCAACGGACTGTTCGTCAATGGGCTTCGACTGGCCGCTGGTGCCGTACACCTGCTGACCAATGACGACGAGATTCGTCTGGGCGAGCGAACCATGCTGGCCTTTCATTCCGTGAGCGGGAACCGCGATCGGTCGCAAACACAAACGGCTCGCGGTGTTCCAGAGCTGACACCGGCAGAGCGGCGCGTACTGCTGTGCCTGTGCTCGCCGGTGCTCGATGGCGACGCGTTCACGCCACCCGCCACGGTTGCGATGATCGCCGAGCAGCTGTACGTCACCGACAGCGCCATCAAGCAGCAACTCGGCCGGTTGTATCTGAAGTTCGACATCGAAGACGGCTCCGACCGCCGCGTACGCCTTGCCAACGATGCACTCACGCGTGGCGCTGTCCGTCGTGCGGACCTCACTTCCTTTCGGACGGCGACATGACGGCAATCACCGACGTTGTCGGCGGCCGCTTCCAGATCCTGCGACACATCGCGACGGGCGGCGAAGCTGAGGTGTCGTTGGCACGAGACCTTGAGCTCGGCCTCGACGTCGTCGTGAAGACACGTCGGATCACGGATGGTGTGGACCTCGGCCGGCTGCGCCGCGAGGCCGGAACGCTGATGCGAATCGTGGCCCACCCGGGTTTGCCGATGGTACGCAGCGACCTGGTTGACGGCGATCGGTACTGTCTGATCAGCGACTTCGTCGACGGCAACAACCTGGGAACGCTCGTCGGCGCGCAGGGCGGCGCCGGGCTCGCATTGCCCACAACGCTCGGCCTCATTGATCAAGTCGCCGCCACGCTCGACCACCTGCACCGGCACCGCCCAGCAGTGGTGCACGGCGACGTCAAGCCAGACAACTTGGTCTTGGCAGATGACGGTCGTCTCGTGTTGGTGGACTTCGGAGCCGCACTCCGTGTCGGCGACGACGGCGAACGCCTCGGTACCCCTGGTTTCTCGGCACCGGAAGTGCTGGCCGGAGAAGCGCTTTCCCCCGCTGCCGATGTCTATTCGCTTGCGGCACTGTCGGTGTACCTGTTGACTGGCACTGTGCCGCGGTTAGGCGCAGCCTGGCCGACGGAGCTGGTCGCCGGTGGCTACGCGCGCTTGGAACGAGTGTTGCGCCGCGGCCTCACGTGGGACCCGCTGGGACGACCGTGGAGTGCAACCGAGTTCGCGATGCGCCTTCGCGAGGCCGCCGAGATGGACGTGCCAACGGGCACCGTCACGCTCGTACTACTGAGTACAGCGACGCCAGCGGCCGTGGCGGCAGTCACGACCCTGGAGGCGGCCGGAGGCCGGCTGATGACCACCGTCTCACTGCCGCCACAGACAGTGCTGCTTGCGTTCTCTCGCGCTCGCGATGCGGCTGCAGCCACCCTTGCACTCACAGGCCACACACACACGATTGCGCTGCACGCCGGCGACCTTGGTGGCTGGCACGGCGCCACGCTGCAGCAGTTGGCCGACGAAATCGTGGCGCTTCGCCAGTCCGCACGCGAGCCGGTCGTGATCTGCTCGCCACCCGTGCGAATGCTGCTGGGCACCGACGACACGCTGGTCTTCGAGGCGCTCGCCGGGGGCTTCTGTATGGCGCGGCCAATCGCAGGTACGCGTCCAGCGCTGAACGGCCGCTCGGCAGCGTGGATTGCGGCGCGGCGGGCGCGGCCATTGGTGGGGCGCGACATCGAACTTGGCTCCGCGATTGCGGCGATCGAACGCGGACGCGCCAACGGAGAATCGCCGATGGTCTTCGCTGTTGGCGAGCCTGGAATGGGCAAGACCCGATTGCTCGCTGAACTCGCTGGGCAGGCAATGGATCGCGGGGAGCACGTGCTCGTCGGTCGCTGCACCGAATCAGGAGGGGCGTTCGAGCCATTTCTCGACGCGTTGGGCAACGAGCTGTTCCCCTTCGAATCAGGGCAGCTGGAACGCGACGAGGAAGGGTGGATCGACCGTCGGCGTTTCTTCGGACGCATCGCCGATGCAATACGCGAGTTGGGGGGACCCGTCACGTTGGTGATCGACGACGTGCAGTGGATCGATGGTTCGTCACTGGCTCTGCTCATGCAACTGCTCGACGACCTCGCCGGTCAACTTGCCGTCCTTGCCGGCACACGGCCGGGGGCTGCGCAGCGCGTGCTCGACGAGTTCCAGCAACGGCTCGGCGTCAGCACCATCTCGGTCGGCCCTCTGCACGCCAGCTCGCTGGCTGCCATGGCTCGCGATGCCGGGCTTGAGCTGAGTGAAGAAACCGTCGAGGGCTTGTGGGCGCTGACGGGCGGCAACCCCTTCTTCGGTCTCCAGTTGCTCGCTCATCTTCGCGATGTACCGGGCCAGACCCTCAACGGCAGCGAATTGCCGGCTGGTGTACGTGAGTGGATTCTGCAACGCGTCGACCGGCTGGGAGATGGCGTGCGCGCCACCCTTGCGCCCGCCGCGGTGATCGGACGCAGTTTCGAAGTGATCACGCTCGCCGACGTGCTGGGCGTCAGCCCGCTGGAAGCGCTGGCCCACCTCGATGCCGCGGCTAAGGCCGGGCTGTTGATTGACGGCAGCCACCCTGGCGAGTTCCGCTTCGTGCACGCGATCGCTCGCACGACGCTGGATGACAGCCTGTCACCAGCCCGCCGCGCGTTGCTGCACGCCGCCATTGCGCAGCGGTTGGAAGAAGCGGGCGACGACGTGGAGAACCTGGAACAGGTACTGCACCACTGGTTCGAGGCAGACCGTCTGGGAAACCCGTTGCACGCCGGCGAGATTGCCGTGGAAGTAGCCAACAGAGCCACCGAACGCCTGGCCCACGAACGCGCGATCAGCGTGCTGGACCGCGCGCTGGAGGTGCTCGGTTCGGCAGCTGCGTCACCGCAGCGCGATCGAATTGAAGCTCAGTTGCGCGTGGCCCATGGGCGAGCCGACTTCTTCGCCTCCAACCTCGACGCGGCGATCACCCAGCTGTACCGTGCCGCCGAACTTGCCGAGTCGGGCAACGACCCAGCCACACTGGCGCAGGCGGCATTGGTCGCATCGCTGCATCGCCGCCATGGCCGCGACGATCCAGACCTGTTGGACCTGCTTGAGCGAGCCAGCGATCAGTGCCCACCCACCCCCGCCGTCTTGCCCGCAATGCTGCACATCCGCCGCGCACGCCTTTTGCCCGCAACGGTCCGCCACGAAGAACGATCTGCGATGGCGCGCCTTGGTCTGGTCGACCTGGCCTCGATGGACCCAATCGACCGTGCGACGGTGGAGACCGAGGTAGCACGCGCCTGTTGGAGCCCCGACGATGCCGCAGCCCGCGAAGCACTGACCACACGGCTCATCGATGAAGCCGATCGGCAGCTGTCTCTTGGCGGCCCGTCGCGTTGGACGGGTGTCCTGATCGAAGCCAGCAACCATCGCGCCGCTGCACGCGTTCAATTGGGCGACATCACCAACGCACTCGACGACGTCAACCGCGCCGCACAGCTGGCCGACGATGCAGGCACCATCTTTCTGCTGACACGAGTGATGATGGGCCAGGCGGTGATCAACTCGACACTCGGCAACTGGGACGAGGCGGAACGGCTGTCGGCCGACGCGCTTCGTCTCTCGAATCGTCACAACCTGGTCTTGGCGCAGATGGCAATCAGCTACAGCATCGGCCGCGATCGCGGGCAGCAGGCCGAGCTCGCGCAGTTGGAGAGTCGCCTCGGTGGCTTCGTCGATCAGAACCCGCTCTTCCTCGCCGCTTTTGCGCTGGTGCATGCCGAGTCGAACCAGTTCGACGACACCCGGCGGCTGCTCACAACGTTGCGCGAGCATGGCCCCTTGCCTCGTAATTGGTTGTGGCTGGGCACCATGGTCGCCGCACTCGAAGCAGCTGTGTTGGCCGGCGAGCTCGAGACGGTCCGTCGCTATGCCGCGCTCCTCACGCGCTATTCGGGGCAGTGGGCATTGGCAGCCGCCGAGTTGGCCTGTTGGGGCCCCGTCGACCGAGTGCTTGGCCTCGCGCAGGCAGCACTCGGTCGCCCGGATGCAGCGCGTTTGTTGCTCGAGGCTGCGCTGAAGTCGGCGACGGAGCAACACGCAACCCCGTGGGTCACCCGCTGTGAACACGGACTGAATGCCCTGGCGGCCAGTTCCACCTGACCACGAGGCCTGCCCCAGACGGCCGAAAGGCGATGGCACGCGACGAGGGCCGCAGCGGACAATGAAGTGGTGACACTGCTCTTACAACGAGACATGGCAACCGATCAGTCGTCGTGGGTCGATGGCATTGACCTGTGCGAGTACCACGACGTCGACTTCGCGGAGGTGCGTCGACGTCACATCGGCGTCGCGATCATCCGCGCCGGCCGCGGCACGCGCCACGACAGCCGGTTCGTCGAGAACGTGCGCGGTGCCGACGCGGCTGGGCTCGCCGTCGGCTCGTACTGGTACCTCTATCCATCGCACACATCACCGCATCATCAGGCCGAGCTGTGGGGCGCCGCAGTACGCGGCGCGCCATGGCCATCTGCAGCTGGCCACTGGGCTGACGTGTCGTGCGCCGACGGCTTCGACCCGTTCGAACTCGGCCGCTACGTGGCCGCGTTCCTACGCCGCGCCGACGAGCTCATTGGGCACACCGTCGGCGTGTTCACGCCTGAACCCTTCTGGCGCCGCAAGGTGCACTTCGGCATCGGGGAGAGACCGCGTTGGCAGACCGAGTGCGCGTCGGAGGCAGATTGCACCGGCTTCGCCTTTCGAACGCGCGCCTCCGATCGCGGCGGTCCCGGCTGGCACCGCGTGCACTCGCCGTCGTTTGTTGCCTCGGCGACGCGACCGGACCACGGTCTTCACCTGGTTGCCCGTGGCCCCAACGAATCAGTGACGAGTTGGCAGCAGCGGTGGCTGCGCACACCCGACGTTGGCCGCCTCCAACAACGACTCAACGAAGCCGGCGCAGACGTAACCGTCGACGGGGTGTACGGCCCGGCCACTGATGCAGCGGTGCGTACGTGGGGTTTGCTGCGCCGACGAGACGACGGTCCGGAGCACCGTCGAACGACTGATAAAACGGCGTCGCTATGACCGCCACGATCGCTGACCCAGACACGCCGGCACCACCATTCCGCTTCGTCAACGGTGTCTTCAAGGGTGGCGGTGCGAAAGGCATCGCGTACGCCGGCGCGCTCAGTGCGATGTACGAGCGCAAGCTGTGGTTTCGCAGTGTCGCCGGCGCGTCGGCAGGCGCGATCACGGCGGCACTCATCGCCAGCGGGATGAAGCCCGACGAACTGGCCAGCAAGGTGCCCGACGGGCTGAAGGCAACACAGTCTCCGATTGCGCAACGCATTGGCAAAGCAGTGCTCGGCCAGGCAACCTCACTCTTCGAGAGCGACGGTTTGCGCAGCTGGCTGAACACCACACTTGCCTCCAAGATCGGCAAGACGGGCGACACGCCGGTCACGTTCGCCGAACTCTACGCGGCCACCCACATCGAGCTCTACGTGGTGGCGATGGACCTTTCCACCTCGCTACCGGTGGTGTTTTGTAGGCGGACCACGCCAACGGTCGAAGTGGCCGGCGCGGTCACCGCCTCTTCAGCAATTCCCGGTGCGTTTCCCCCTGGGCGAGGCGTGTTCCACTCGGCGGCCGACGGGGCAGTCGTGCACCAGTTCGTCGACGGCGGCACCTGGGCGAACTATCCCTCGTTCATTTTCCAGGATCGATCCTTTCGGGCGTGGCTGCGCGGCGCCACCGAAGCTCGCGGCCAGTGGACAGGCGATGACGACACCGTGTGGGATGACGAGGTCTCGCGGCCGGTGGTGGGTTTCATCCTTGGCGAACCCAAGCCGCTGGAACGCCGACAAGCAGTCGGTTTGGTGCCACGCCGGGCGCCGGGCGTCAACCGGCGGTTCGACCAGGGGCCGACATACACCTCACCGAAGCGGGGTACATATCTGGTCGGCGCGGTGCTCTCCAGCGACTGGGCGCGGTTGATCATCGGCATTGCAATGGCAGTGTGGGTTGCGCTCAGCCTGGCCACGCTGCCCATCGGCGTTCGACGGTTTTCGACGTGGCTGGCCGGCTGGATGCCGGATTGGTTGTACCCGTTCGCGTTGGTGGGCACGTTGTCGATGGTCGTGCTTGCAGCCGTGGTCGCAATCCTGTTGATAGTCGTGCTGGTACTGGTCGGTCGGCTGGTGGCCGACACCCTCATTCCTTCGGTGCAAGCACTGATCGGCGTGCCAACGCGCGTGGTGCCCTGGATTGGCCTGGGTGACGACTCAGTGGTGCTGCGAGTGCCGCACCTCGGGCTGGCAACCACCGACTTCGCAGTCAGTGAGGAGGCCACCAAGGCAGCAGTCGCGGATGCTCACCAGAGCGTCGGGGCGCAGTTGGACGACTCGCGTACGACGGCACGGTTGGAGGCCTTGTTCAGCGGTGTAACCGGCCCGGCCGAGCCGCTGCGCGTCAGTGCTCTGCTACCTCTGGCTGCGGTCACTCCCGACCGCGTGTCGGTCCAGGGCGTCGTTGCTGCTGTGGTCGCGACCGCGCTCATCGGCGGTGTCGGGTGGTGGGGCACCAACTCGGCCAGCACCAAGGGCATCGTGGCCATCATTGTCGCGGTTGTCATCGGCCTTCTCGTCGGTGGAGCTGCGCTGCTGTACGTCGGCGGTCGCGCTGGCGCAAGGTCGGCCACACGCGCCCGCTACGGCGTTGGCAGCTCGGAGAAACGATCGGGTCAGGTTGCCGTCGTGTGCGTGGCGGCTGGCGTTGCGGCGATTGTCGCTGGAGCCGCGGTTTCAGCGGCGGCGATGAATAGCCGCGCCGACAACACGATGCAGGCGACGGTGTTCAGCGCGCAGTCACACACCCAGGACAACCCTGCCGACAACGCCTACCTTCTCAAGTTTGATGGCCAGGATCAGCTGGTTCCGCTGATCTCGGACCGGCACCTGCGCTTGTCCGAGGAGGTGTTCGTGCAGCGAGATGGCGACACCGGCAACTTCCATCTGGTGGGTGCGCTGGCCAACGGATGGTTCGCCGTCTCCGTGATCTGCTGGATGATCGGCTTCGGTCTCGTGACCTCCGGCGTTCGCCGTCGTCGATGGGACACGAGGTGCCAACGACTGGGCGGTCTCATCGACGACTGGGCTGGTCAGCTACCGTCGCAGTGGTGACCGACACTGCTCGCCCGTCCACACAGCACAACAGCGGTCCGTGTCTCAGCTGCGGTTCGCCGCAGGCGCGCAGCTGGCACACACCGGATGGGCCTGCTCGCCTGTGCCCGCCGTGCGCAACCCTCAACGGGCTCGGGTGTCCATAACGCTCGCTACAGGTTGCGCTGCAGCAGCGAGTGCACCCGCTCCCAGTGCTGCTCGGAGGCGAACCGGTTGTACCGATCGGTGCCGCGGGGCGCGTAGCCGTGCACCGCGTCGGTGTAGAAGTCGTAGCGGCAGCGCACGCCTGCCGCCTCCAACGCGGCACGCACTACATCCAATTGGTCGGCTGGCGCTGTGGGGTCGTTGTCGGCCCAACCGAGGTACACCTCAGCCTGCGCTGTTTCAAGACCGAGGTGCGGCGAGTCCGGCGAATCGCGCACCATCCACGCGCCGTGAATCGAGGCGGCTGCGGCGACCCGCTGTGGCAGGGCCTTCGCCAGCGCCAACGTGAGCCCGCCGCTCATACAGAAACCGACGGCGCCCACCTTGCCACCACGGGCGGCGGGGTCAGCATCGGCCACCGCCAGCAGCGCTTCGGCGTCGCTGATGATGTTGCTGGGCGTGACGGTGGCCATCAGGTCGCGGCGGGCGTGCATGTCCTCGTCACTCATGCCAAATTCGCGGAATGGGCAGCCGCGGTAGAAGAGGTACGGCATCATCACGTAGTACCCGGCGGTGGCCAATCGCGAGGCCATGTCCTTCAGCTGCGGGCGAATGCTGGGCGCATCCATCAGGTACAGCACCACAGGGTGCGGGCCATCGTTCCCGGGGACGTTCTCGGGGTGGAAGATGAAGGTCTTCATCTCGCCCTCGGCCGTCACCACATCTAGCTCGCGTTCAATCATGTGTTCATTCTCGCGCTCTCGAATGACGAAGCGAGAGCTCGGCGTAACATGGCTCCATGACCATCGAAGGCACCTACGTCCCAAGTCCGTCGCAGTGGGTTCGAGACCAGATCGAGGCCTACGAGGCAAGCGGTGGCACCGAGGCAAACACCCTGCGGGACACGGGAATCCCAGTCATCATCGTCACGATGAAGGGCAAGAACAGTGGCAACGTTCGCAAGATCGCGCTCATGCGCGTCCAGCACGAAGGCGAGTATGCGTTGGTCGCCTCAATGGGCGGCGCGCCCACCAATCCCGTTTGGTACAACAACCTGGTCGCCGACCCGGAGAACGTCACCGTGCAGGACGGCCCGGCGCCGTTCGCCGTCACCGTGCGCGAGGTCACGGGCGAGGAGCGGGCACTGTGGTGGGAACGGTCAGTGGCCGTGTTCCCGAACTACGCCGAGTACCAGGAAAAGACGTCGCGCATGATTCCCGTGCTCATCGCCTCGCCTCGCTGACACGGCGGCCCGCCGTCAGACGGAGCGGACGATTCGGATGTCGCCCGACACGGTCTTCAACTTCAGGCGCACCGGGCGGCGGTCGCCGGCGGTGGGCGCGGCCGGCTCGGGCATCGACGCTTTGCCGCTGAGCGTGGAGATGTCGGCTTCCACTCGGATGCCGCTGGGTAGGCCCATACGGACGTCACCGGAGAGGGTTCGCACGCTGATCTCGTTGCCGTCGCAGTGCCCAATGCGGGTGGAGCCGCTGGTGGACCGCACACTGACATCGCCGGTGCAGCGATCGATCCGCAGCTCACCTGAAGTGAGCGTCGCATCAACGCGACCGCCGACGGTCCGCAGCGAGCAGTCACCCGAAACGGTCGACACGGACACGTCGCCCTCGACAGAGCCGCCAGTGATGTCGCCCGAGGCGGTGGAGACCTCGAGCCGCGCGGCACCGTCAGTTTCGATACCGCCCGAGACCGTGCGGATGCGTACGATGCCCAGTCGCCCGGACAGGCGCACGTCGGCCGAGGCAACATCGACGGACACATCGGTGCCGGCGGGAACCGTGACGTTCACCCGGCAGCTGCGCCCGCGAATGGACCACCGCGACGGGTGACGGACGGCCACTCGGTCGCCGGTCTTGGAAATGTCGAATTCGGCGGCTGACGACGAGTCGAGCGTGACCTGGATAGTGCCGGCATCGCCGACATGCACTTCGACCACGCCAACCGGGACGTTCACTTCCAGCGACGGGTGCTCGCCCACCGGCCATTGTTCCTGACGGATCATGACAACTCTCTACAGGTCGAAACTGTGTGTTGCACGGAAACCCTGCTCGGCGGGAGCTTTCTTCGCTCGCTTGGCCAACGCATCGAGCACCCAGCCGTTCACACTCGCGCCGGCGGTCTCAGCGGCGTCCTCGATCAGGACTTTCAGGGAAGGCGAGACCCGCAACGTGATGCGGGCATCGAGGTCTTCGGGCGCTACAACCGGCTCTGGTAGTGCGACCTGTTCGGTGATACGCAGCGACGGGTCGCCATCCACCAACAGCAGGTCGACCGTGCGGTCCGGCAGCTGGGCACGAACCTCACACGCGGCCTGCTCGGCAAGCTCCATCGCGGCCTGGCGCAGCGCCGGGGCGAGCGCCTGCACGAGGTGGTCGAGCGCCTCCTCGACGGCAAGGTCGCCGCCGGCGAGGGGCCCCTGTGCGGCAAGTGCGGCCTGGACCGCGTTGATGACGGGCTGGATCTGCATGGCCCGCTCAGCCCCACCGACGGTCGTCGACGCGGGTGGTGTCGCGCCGGGGACGGCTCTGCTGGCGCAGTCGGCGCAAGCGATCGGTGTGGATGGCGGCCATCAATTCGGGATTGTGGTGGAGTGGAGACATCATCATGTCCTTTCGGTGATGTCATCATGATGTCATGGTGATGTCACGCTGTCAAGTGGTTCCTCTCGGAGAACTTCAGGCCCTTGAATTCCCCGTCGTTGCGCCACCCGTCGATGTAGGCAAAGAACGCCACCGGGCCGTCGGGGTAGCCGCTGGAGTTCAACCGTTCGCGCCGTCCCATTGGCCGGCCCTCGTTGTTGTAGTAGCCCGGTGTGCAGTCGGGGTTGCCGCCGAACGTGCGCGGGTTGCTCTCCAGCAGCTGGATCCATGCGTCCTCCGCCTCCTTCGTCACTTCCACTTCGGTCGCACCAACCTGTACTGCGTGGCCGACGATTGCGGCAATGGTGGACCCGGCTTCGGTGAGGTTTTGTGTGATGTTGGAGATCAGGTTGGCACCCTGACTGGGCCCAACGATGAACAGGTTGGGGAAGCCGTGCACGTTCATGCCGTGCAGGCTGTACATCCCGTCCACCCAGTGCTCGGTGAGGCTCTCGCCGTTGCGTCCAAACGTCTCGAAGCCGGCGCGCCGAGCGGTGCCAGTACCCACTTCGAAGCCCGAGGCAAAGATGATGCAGTCGAGGTCGTAGTGCACGCCGCCCACCCATACCCCCGCCTCGTCGATGCGCTCCACGCCTTGCCCGTCGGTGTCGATCAGGTGCGCGCCGGGCTCGTTGAACGCATCCAGGTACTCGTCGTGGAAGCACGGGCGCTTGCACAGCTGACGGAACCACGGCTTGAGGTGCTGCGCGGTTGCCTCGTCCGCAACGACGGTGTCCACGCGCTGGCGGATCTCGGCCATCTTCTCGTCGTCGCTCTCCTCGTACGCGAGCAGCATCGTGTCCGGGCCAAGATCCGCACCAGCAGTGACCATTTGGACGACGCGATCGCGGATGCGCTTGGAGATGTCGGTCCAGCCGTCCATCACCAAGTCTTCGTCGGTGAAGCCACCGGTCTGCAGCGTGGCGAAGTTGGTCAGCCATCGCTGTTGCCAGCCGGGCTCCAGCGTGTCGAACCATTCCGGGTCAAGTTCGTGGTTGTTGCGAATGTCGATACTGGAGGGCGTGCGCTGGAAAACGAACAATTCGCCGCAGTCGCGGGCCAGTTGCGGGATGCATTGCACTGCGGTGGCGCCGGTGCCAATGATGCCGACGCGCTTGTTAGCCAGGTTGGCCAACGGCGCACCGGCCGGGTCGCCGCCGGTGTACTCGTAGTCCCACCGACTGGTGTGGAACGCGTGACCGCCGAACGATTCGATCCCGGGAATGCCGGGCAGCTTCGGGCGGTGCAGCGGGCCTGTCCCCATCGCCACGAACTTGGCGGTCATGCGGTCGCCGCGGTCGGTGTGGATGACCCACCGCGATGCTTCGCCGTCCCATTCCAGCTTGGTGACCTGTGTAGAGAAGAGCGCGTTGTCGTAGAGGCCGAAGGTGGTGCCGATGCGCTTCGCCTGCGCGTGAATCTCCGGCGCGTAGACGTACTTCTTGGTAGGCATATGCCCCGTCTCTTCCAGCAACGGCAGGTAGACCATCGCGGCGGTGTCGCACATTGCGCCGGGGTACCGGTTCCAGTACCAGGCGCCCCCGAAGTCGCCGCCGCCTTCGATGATGCGGACATCGTCGATGCCGGCCTGCTTCAACCGCGCGCCGGTGGTCAGCCCGGAGAACCCGCCGCCGATGAATGCCACCGTGACCTCGTCGAACAGCGGCTCGCGCTCCACACGCGTCACGTACGGGTCGTCGAGGAAGTGCGCGAAGCGTCCAGTCGGCTCCAGGTACTGCTCGTTGCCATCAGGTCGCAGACGCTTGTCGCGCTCGGCGCGGTACTTCGCCCGCAGATCCGCCGGGTCAGATGTCTCAGTCGCACTCATGGCGCAGATGGTACGAGAGCAAGTTCACCCCGGTCGTGTCGCAAGCCGTCTCCGAGCTTCGGCGCTGAAGCGCGCCCCAGGCGCGCCTGAACGCCGAAGTTCCCGTGAACGTCGAGTCCCCAGCAAGCTTCGGCGCTGAGATGCGCCACAGGCGCGCTTCAGCGCCGAAGTTGCTGGGGTGGGGGTCGGTGCGAGACTGGGGCGATGAGCGACGCGGCCCGGGCCATCTCACTGGCCGTCGTGGGTGATGGGCGGATGGGGCAGGCACTGGTTGCTGCCTTGCCGGGGACGGCGGGGCCGTTTGGTCGCGGCTTCGACGGGGATGGCTTCGATGCGGTGTTGCTTGCCGTGCCCGATTCGCAGATTGCCGTGGCGGCCGCCGCCATCGCGCCGGGTCCCATGGTGGGGCACTGCGCCGGTGCTCTCGGATTGGACGTCCTGGCACCGCATGAAGCCTTCGGTCTCCACCCGTTGATGACCGTCACCCAGGCAGGCGCGATGTTTGTGGGGGCTGGCGCTGCGGTGGCGGGCAACACACCTGCGGCGCTCGCATTCGCCCACGAACTGGCCGTGGAGCTCGGCACGCACGCAGTGGAGATAGCCGACGTGGACCGTGCGGCGTACCACGCAGCCGCATCCATCGCCTCCAACTTCCTGGTCACCCTCGAGGACGTTGCGGAGACGTTGCTGGGCACCACCGGCGCGGACCGTGCGCTGCTCGTGCCATTGGTTCGAGCGGCAGTCGAGAACTGGGCATCGCTCGGTGGACCGGCCGCGCTCACCGGCCCGATCGCCCGCGGAGACGAGGCCACCGTCGCCCGCCAACGAGCCGCCCTCGCCGAGAGAACCCCCGAGCTACTCGCCCTGTTCGACACCATGTGCGACGCCACAAGAGCCCTCGCCGCCAGAAACGCGCCCTGAACTGGCCGTCTATGTCACGTCATAAATACGAACGAATATGCCGTGACTCAGACGGGCGCTGTTAGTCAAGCGACGGGACTGACACTCCTCGGTCGGCGAGGAGCTGACGAGCGAGGGCGATGAACTCGACGCGCTGGCGGGTGAGCTCGTCGTAGTCCGCTACTCGATCACCGAGCGCGGCGCGCTGAGCGCTGGCGAGCGCAGCTTTGTAGACGTGCCAGAGATCCACCTGTTGCTGGCACGCAGCGTCAGCGAGCGCGACGTCAAATTCGTGGGCAGTCGGGACGTCACCCTCAAACGCGTAGCGACGCGCCAGCTCGTTTGGAGTTGCGGCCGTCTCGCCAACTGCGCTCTCTACGCACTGGCCCCACGACGACAGGGCAGCGACCACCTCGGGTTGAGTGGACGCCACCTCCCAAGCTGACTGCATGGTGTCGCCGTCCAATGATTGGCGCAAGACTTCCTGAGAGTCGTAGAGCGGATTCAGGGCTGCTACCGCTACACCGAAGCAACCTCCGTCCATTCTCTGGGAAAGTACGGAGCCGTCGGGACCGGTGATGTCCACCATCGGCTCGTTCGGCATCAGGTCGTTGTAGAAACGTGCGCGTTCCGTCTCCGACAGCGAGAGGGGGAATACCGTCAGCGGGTCGCCCGAGGGATCGCCGTCCGTGTGATAGCCGACCGCGCGGGCCCCGGAAGGTGCGACGATGCCCAGAACCTCGTCTGGCATCCAACTGCCGATACCTGTCACCCAGGATTCGGCCGTTCGCAGCGGGTAGTCCCATCCTTTGGCCGCCATGCATTCGTGCTGCAGGATCTCGGTCGCCATTCCGAGCGCCATCGAGTCCGCAGGAGTCCAGGCGATACCGGTCTCAGGCAAGCCGGCTGCCAACGGCGGCGCAATCGACGGAGTCTCGGAGACGATTGCCGTCGTGGTCGTCGGTACCACTACCCCGCCCGGACCGAAGCCGAGGAACGCTTGCAGCCGAAGGCCCCCGATGTGGAGGTGGCTGGTGATGCCGTTCTCTGTGGCCGTCTCGTCGAACGTGCCGATGTACGGAGACCCGAGCGGCGTGTCGAAGAAGTTGCCGGTGAAGGTCACCCAATCGGGCTCCGACTCCAGACCGTTGTACGTACGCAACTCGTTGGACGACCAGTTGACTCCATTGGACTGGAAGTAGATGTTGAGTCTCATTTCCTTGCCCTGCTCGTTCCACACGAGCTCCAACGACTGGTATGCCTCATCGCCCGGATCGCTGTGCACGTCGACCTCGGCACCGGTTGATGTGAACCGCTGGCCGCCAACCTCGATCCAGAAATCGTCGGCCGTCAGCTCCACCTGTGGCGTGGTGAACACGAAGGCGGCCGAACCGTCGCCGCCCGCACCACCGGCGGACTCGGGGGTGTTTCGACCGTTCAACACGAGCAGGCCAGCGATCAGCAGCACAGCGGCCGCCGCGAGAATGAGGACTGACCAGGGCTGGCGACCACCGCTGTCGGCGTGGGCCGCCATGTCAAGCGGCTCGATCACCAACTCGAGCGCGTCGTACGGTTTCGCAGACTCGGCGCGTTCGCGCAGAAGGGCAGACACTCGGTTCTCGAATTCGTCCATCACAACACCTTCCTCATCGCGGAAAGCCCGCGCTCAATCCACGGTCCAACTGAGCCAGGCGCGCAGTCGAGCGCTTCGGCGATCTCGCCGGTCGTGTAACCGGCGTAGTAGCGAAGAACCACTGCCGCGCGGTGATTGAAGGGCAATGCCGCCAGCACATCGGTCAGTACTTCGTTCGTCGTCGTAGCTGCGTCGGCGCGCGCAATCCTCTGCAGAAGCCGCCGTGATGTGACCCGACGACGTCCAGCGTCTCGACATCCGTTCAACACGGCGCGATTGAGGTAGGCGCCGGGGGTTTCCAACTCTTCCCAGTTGCGGTACACAGCCGTCATTGCCTCGCCCACGACATCGTTCGCTTGCTCATTGTCCCCGAGCATCAGGAACGCTCGACGCACTTGTCCTGCCAGTTCGGCACGGTAGAAGTCAGGGAACTCCACATCGGCCAGCGGCATGATGGCAGTCTCCCCCGTAGGCATACATACTTCGACGCACGAAGAGGCCGGCCTGATACAGGCACCCGCGCTAGCCCAGGCGGGTGAGGATGTTTCTGGTGATTTGTTCGATCTGTTCGTCGCGTCCGGCTAGGCCGTGGGCCCAGTCGGTGCTGCCGGACGTGATGACGGTGCCGCCGGCGGCCGAGGTGTAGGTGCCCAGGATTGCGTGACCGTGGGAGATGCGTTCGACGGCCGCTGCGTCGCGCGTGCCGAACAGGCGGGCTGCGAGGAACTCGTCCTCCGCCGGCTCATTCGGCTTCGGTGGCCGCGCGGCCGTCGTACGTGTGAAGTGCGCGACTGGCGCTGAGCCGAGGATCTCAAACGAACCAGGGGTGCCGTCCTCGAACGTAGGGTACGGAAGACCGTCGACGTAGGTGAAGGCGCAGCCGTCGCATTCGTAGCCGACAACGGTGGCGGCCGCGCCCAGCAGATCGCCGTAGCCGATGCCCGTGCCATCAAAGATCCAGTGCTCGAAGCGATGAATCGTGTACCCACCGGCGCCGTTGGTGACGCGCTTGCCGATGCGGTGATAGCCGCCGCGGGTAAAGCTGACACCGGTCATGTGGTTCTCCGGACGGCCGATCAAGTGGTCGCTCCAGATGCTGGTGAGTTCGCTGATGCGATCCGTATCGAACACCGGGTCATTCTTGAACTGACCCTTGTAACCGACCATCTGGGTGGCCGGACCACCGTCAACGCGACCCTCCATACGTACCTGCCACAGCGCGGTGTTGCCGGAGAAGAACACAACATTGCCACCGCACGCAATGAATGCCTCCGTGGTGTCGCGCATCGGACCAGACCAGTACTCGTCGTGCCCAACCGACAGCAGCAGTCGCTTGCCGTCGAGCAACTCGGGATGGTCCTCGAGGTCGGCGTTGAGGCACACGTCGATGCCATAGCCCTCGCGCTCGGCCCACTGTACGAACGGCAGCTCCCAGTCGGGCCAGCCCGCCGAACCCGCATAGGGCGACAGCCGGTTTTGGCGCAGGTAGCCAACGTGCGAGTTCATGTCGGGGTCGGGCGGGTTTGTGGTGGTGACCCGTCTGCCGGCGCCCGGCGGCTTGAACAGGTAGCCGCGCGACATCGGCCGCTGCAGCGACACCGCGGTGGCGCCGGTGTACAGGTTGCTGCCGCCGAAGTCGTTGTATGCGTGCCAGGTGTTGGTGGCCAGTTGCAGCAGGATCGTGTTGGCACTGTCGGCCGGTGGACGCACGACGAAGAACGCGTGGTCCTGACGACGCTTGCCATCGACGTCGATGGTGAGAACTACCTCGTAGTAGCCCGAGCGCCAGTCGGCGCCGGTCGTCAGGGTTGCCGCTGCCGGCCACTCGCAGCCAAGCTCGTATGCACGTGCCGGGACGGGATGGTCGCCGGCGGGAACCGTGTCGGTCCACACCACGTCCCGATGCACGCCCACGCGCGCGACTTCGACGTGGACGTCGCGACCGCCGGCCGACGACAGGTGGAAGGCCACCGTGCCATCGGACGCGATTGATTGCGGCCAGCAGTACCCAGAAACGGTCTCAAACGCCATGAGTGCCAGCGTGCCACACCGGCGCTCACGCGTTGGCGGCCAAGAACTCCTGGATGGCGTCGAGCATAGTCGCGCGGTGGCCGAGCGAATCGTGGATCAAATGACCGGCACCGGCGACAACGCGTACGTCGATGTGCGGGCTGTGCTGCGCGAGTAGTGCGATTTCGCCAGCACGCACGATGGTGTCGGGCTGTGAGCTGTCGCCGGCCAAGACCAGGCCGGGGACAGCGACCGCGTGGGTGGGGACGAAGGCGGTCGTCATCGAGCCGTCCAGCACCGGGTCGAGCACCGTGACGTCGAGCTGCAGCAGCGCCGACGCCATGGCTACGAGTGCGTCGGGCTGCATCGATTCACCCATTGGGGCACCACTCGTGCCCGGCGCTCCAGCCAAGGTTCCTGAAAGCGCCTCGGCCGTCATTCCACTCTGCTGGATCATCGGGACCATTTGGCGCAGCATCTGGAAGGCGGCCAGCAAACCGCCGGCCGGTGCCTCGCTGCCGGGCTCGCGCGGCCCGACCAACGCTGGGTCCTCCAGCACCAGGCCGCGCACGAGGTCGGGGCGCTGCTGCGCCATCGCCGCCGCGGAGCCACCACCGAGCGAGTGTCCGATGACCACGCACGGGCCGGCCGCGACCTGCTCGCACACCGCGATTGCATCGGACACGTACGACGGGAAGTGGTAGCTGCCCTCGGCCCGACCCGATTGGCCGTGACCGCGGAAGTCCAGACGCAACACGCGGTAGTCAGTGGCGAGGTGGGGTACCAACCAGTTCCATGTCTCGGTGGACCCGGTGATGCCATGGAGCAGGAGCACGGTTGGGCCGTCGGGGTTGCCGTCGTGCGTGACGTGCAGCGACACGCCTTCGTTGTCGATGATCATTCGCGAACGGTAGCCCGCGAGTTGGCGATGAACCATTGGCGGAGCAGTTCGAAGCCATCGGCGAGCGAGACGTGTGGCGACCAACCCAGGTCGTCGCTAGCGGGGCGCGGGTCGAACCAGTGGGCGGTGCCCAACTGCTCGGCGAGGAAGCGCGTGATGGGCGGTTCGTCGTCGCGCAGGCGCGGCCACACCCGTTCGACGAGCGAGCCCACGCCAAGAGCGACCCGCACCGGAACATGCCGCGGCGCGAACGGCACACCGGCAGCGACACAGATTCCTTCGATCAGCTCATGCACCGTTCGCGGCTCGCCATTCGCAATGACGTAGGCGCGCCCAGCGCACGTTGCGCCGGGGCGAACAGCGTCAAGTGCCGCGACGTGCGCGCTGATTGCGTTGTCGATGTAGGTGCTGTCGATGAGCGCGCTGCCGTTGCCCACTATGGCCAGCCGACCGGCCGCGGCGCGCTCGACGATGCGACCAACCAGTTGTGTGTCGCCCGGGCCCCACACCAGGTGCGGCCGGATGGCAACAATTGCGAGCTCGTCAGAGTTTGCGGCGAGCGCGGCCTGCTCCGCGATTGCTTTCGACTCTGCGTAGAAGGCGCCCTTCCTGCCGACCACTGCGGGGTCAGCGCCCGCACCGACAATCGAATGGCCGGAGTGCGCGACCGACGGCGTGGAGACGTAGACGACTCTCGAGACACCGCGAGCGCGAGCGTTGTAGAGCACGTTGGCGGCGCCCTTGACGTTTACGCTTTCGAACTCGGGCCAGCTGCCCACCACGCCAACCTTGGCCGCGCCGTGCACGATGGCATCGCAGCCATTGGCCGCCCTGTGGACCGCGACTTGATCGCGGGCGTCGCCCAGCACCTGCTCCACATCGTCGCTGCCCGCGAACGTCGCCGTATGCCGTTGCAGACACACCACTTCGTCGCCACGAGCGTGCAGCGCAGCGGCCACACCGCCCAACAGCAGGCTGCCGGCGCCAGTGACCAAAACCTTCATCACGAGCCGCCCGACAGAATGCGATCCATCGTGCGGCCCAGCGCGGTGCGGTCGATCTTCGCGTTGTGACGAATGTCGACGGGCAACGCCTTCGTGGTCCACACCGCGGCCAGCTGTTGCGGCGCACACGCCACACGAACGGCCGCAGCGAGTTCGGTTGCTGCCGGGCCATCCGCGCGATCAGCGAGTTCGAGGACGACAACCACCTGCTGCACACCACGCGGCCCGACCGCAACCGCTCCAGCTCGTTCCACGCCGTCCACCGACTCGGCTGCAAACTCTATCGGCACCGGCGCGATCGGCCCGTGGACAGTGTGGATGAGGTGCACGACGCGGCCCTCTACCCACACGTTGCCATCGTCATCGAGATGGCCGATGTCGCCGGTGCGATGCCACGCCGCACCGTCGATGACCGGCCGTGCCAACTGTTGCGTGTGCCACAAGCGGTCGTACCCCGACGACATCCACGGCGAACGAACAACAACTTCGCCAGTGGCGCCCGCCGGAAGCGAATCGACGCCCTCCGTCGATGTGATCATGACCGCGCAACCAGGTGCTGGCTGGCCCACGCAGACACCTCGTCCCTCACCGACTGCGAGGCGCTGGGTGAGCGAAACGTCCGCAACGGGTAGCACCTCGGTCATCCCGTACGGCGTGTGCAGCGCCGCGTTCGGGCACAGCTTCGACATGGCGCGCAGGGTCTCGATGGGCACCGGCGCGCCGGCGGACATCACGAGGCGCACTTTGGCCAGCGCTGGCAGCGGACCGCTCGCGGTGCGAACGACATTTGCCAACGCGGCCGGCGATGCAAAGACCATGGTCGCGTCGATTCGACGGCACGCATCGTCCAGCGCCGCTGCGGTGAGCGTGCCCGGCGAGGTGACGTCGTTGTCCGCCAGCCCGGTACCAATGCCCAGCGCTGGGCCGAAGACTGCGAATGGTGCGAACGCGGCAACAAACCGGTCGGCAGGTGTGATGCCGTACAGCGCGCGCAGTGCGTCGCGTTGAGCATGCAATTGCCCGTGCGTGTACCGCACGCCCTTGGCCGGGCCGGTGGCACCGGAGGTGAAGACCACCGCTGCCGGGGCGTCGGCGGCGGGTTCCACAACGTCGAGTTGGTCAAGGTTCGCCAATGTCGTGTGGGCGAGCGATGACACTGCAATCATTTGCGCGCCAGGCGCCCAGCGAAGCGAGCGGGCAGCGGCAATCGCGGCCCGAACACCCACGACGTGTCGCACGCGAGCGGAACGAACCGCGGCGCCCAACCCGCGCAGCCCCAGCCCACGGTCGGCCACGACAGTGACCGCGCCGATGCGCCAACACGCGTAGACGACCGCAATCAGGTCGATGCCCGGCGGAACGAGCACGGCGATTCGGTCGCCAGGTTGCACACCGCGGTCGCGCAACTCGCGCGCATACGACGCCACGCGGCCGGCAAATGCTGCGTCGGTGATGGTCTCGTCCGCGGCAGCGTCGCTGACCGCAACACCGTTCGGGCCACCGCAACCGATCAATGACCACAATGGTTCGCCGTCGGCCACCAGCGCTTGAACAGTCGACGCATGACCCTCGATGGCGGCCTCGACATACGGCGCGATCGATGCTTCCAGCACGGTGAGGTGGCCGCAGTCGGCAATGCGATGCAGCTCGACATCGCGGAACCGAACGCGTAGGTCCTCGGCGAAGTCGTCATTGAACACCGGGTCGCGAGCGCCCCACACCAGGCGCACCGGAACATCCAACTCCGCCAACCGCGAGGCCACCGTAGCCAGGTCTGCAGCGGACGGGTGATGATCGTCGAACGGTACGTCGGCCACGAAGCCTGCGACACCATCGCGCCTGCCCGCCCCGCGATAGGGCGCGGCCAGCGCTTGCCGTTGCACACGGGTCAGCGACCGGCCCGGAAGGAACGGCGTGCCGCGCACGAAGAGCGGCGTCGTGCGGGTGGTCAGGCGATGCACGCCGGTGGTGGCCGCCAGCTTGATCAGCCACGGCGCCTTGCGCCCCGACGGAACGGCGATGCCCGTGTTCGACAACACCATGCCCGACACACGCGACGGATGGGCGACGGCGAAGCCCATTGCAATCGCCCCGCCCCAGTCCTGCGCGACCAGCCACACCGGGCCGTCCACTTCCAACGCGCGCAGCAGATCGTCGATGTCGCGGACGCGGTCGCGATACGACCGCGGACCAATCCGTTGCGAGTAGCCCATCGACAACTGATCGGGGGCGATCACCCGATGTATCGGCGACAATTCGTTCATCAACCGCGACCACAGGAACGCCCACGTTGGGTTGCCGTGCAGGCACAGCACGGTCACGCCGCCGATCAACTCGGGCGCAGCCGCACGATCGAGGACGTGCCACCGATGGGTGGCGCCGTCGTGGCTGGGCACCTCAACCGTCCGCGACCAAGCGGGGTCGATGCCATAATCCCGAAGCCCGTCAGCATCCAACGTGTCTGCCGACTGGCTTGCGGTGGTCACCAGACGATCTCGGTGGCACTGGTATTGAGACCCGAACCAATTCCGAGGCAGAGCACTCGCTCGCCGGGTTTGATCTGGTCCTGCACGCTGGCCAGCGTCATCGGAACGGCGGCCGGGCCCACGTTGCCGTACTTCGGATAGGTCAGCGGTGCCTTCGCCTGGTCGATGCCAAGTCGCTCGCACAGCATCGTGGTGTGCACCTTGCTCACCTGATGGAGGATGTACCAGTCGAGGCCGCCGACCCAGCCGAACTCGTCGGTGATGGAAGCTTCCGCCCATGCATCGGCGGCAAGATCGAGGCCCGCCACCAGCAGGCTGTGGGTATCGGTGGTCATGCGGTCGAGGCTGCCGATGCACAGCTCGTTGTGCTGTGTAGCGGCACGAGCGACGCCACCGACCAGGCGGTGGGCATCGGCGTGGCGATCGGTGCGGCACAGCACCATCGCGGCCGCACCAGAACCCAGCGTCAGCGAAGCGAACTCGGCAAACACGTCCTTGGCTGTGGAATTCGGGTCGCGCAGGCGAGCGAGCGTTGTCTCCTGCGTGAAGCGGCTGCCTTCGCCATCAACAATGAGGGCATAGTCAATGGCACCGGCGTCCAGCATGGTGGCCGCTACGTAGATGGCGTTGCCGAAACCGAGGCACGCGTTGCCGATGTCGAAGTTGAGACACGACGACGGCAGGTCAAGCATGTGGTGCACCGCGCACGCCACCGACGGCTCGAGGTTTTCCTTGCAGACCGACGTACTGATGAGGATGCCGATGTCGGCCCTGTCGATGCCTGCTTTCTCGATGGCTGCACGCCCCGCCATCGCTGCCGCATCCGCAAAGGTGACATCGTCGTCCCACCAGCGGCGTTCGACGATGCCGGCCAACCCGGCCAGCAGGCCCGGGTGCAGCCCGTTACGCACGTACGTGTCGGCGAGTTGCTCGTCGATCCACTCGGAGGTGATGACCCGTGGAGCCTCAATGGCGGCCAGGCTCAGGATTCCGCTGTGTTGGTGCCGAAACACCGAGTTTCCACTCATCTGCAACCTTCTGTCGACGAAGGGCCAAGGCTAGTGAGCCTGGGCCTGA
>JAYVVY010000340.1:0-12288 GCA_043786575.1 Ilumatobacteraceae bacterium | reverse complement strand
GAACCCTCGTAGGGAGCCACGTCCTGACCATCACACGGCTGCTCGGTAACGGAGGTGTTGAGAATCGCGTAGCCCGACGACGAACTGTCGAAGTACAGCTCCGGCCGGTCGACTTGAACGATCGAGTCGTCGTACGCCGGCTTGCGGTTGGCCGTAATTTGGCCGGCGGGCGAGACGACAAGACCGCACCCGTGGGTGTTGATCAGATGAGTGCCCTGCCACGACTTGTTGCCGACGTTGGTGAGGTCGAGCTCGCGGGCACCGACGATGACCTGGCGGGTGGTGCCATCAACTTCGTAGCGGTCCGGGTCGACATCAATCACCTTGGTGTTGGGCCGCGGCTCGTCGGCCTGGAACCGAGTCTCCAGCTGATCGGTGGGCTTCAACAGACGCACGTCCTGCAGCGCTGCAACGTTGCTGGTCAACTCGGCAGACGTGAGGTCACCAAACTCGACAGGGGAAACGGTCACACCGTCGATGCCCAAGGCATGCTTCGTCGCCTCGATGTTGTAGGCGATGTACTTCGCTTCCTTGTCCTTCTGGTTGGGAGCCACCACCAGCGACTGCACCGCACTTGGGTAGATCACCCCGCCGACCAGGGCGACGACGGCCCACAGACCGGACGCCACGACCGCCGGCCGCCAGCGCTGCGTCTTGAGCGTGCTGAGGTACAGCCCGGCGGTCAGCAGCGCAATGAGCGCCAGCAGCAATACGGCGGGCAGCTGCGCGTTGTCAACCGCGTAAGTGACACCACGAACGGCACCACGGTTGGCGGTGGTCAGCTCGTAGCGGGTGACCCAATAGTCGCCAGCCTTGAGAACGGCCAACACCGCCAGCAGGACCGCCACGTGAGCCTTCGTTGCTGTGCGCACCTTCGGTTTCGGTGGCTGGATGAGGATGCCGCCGGACAGCACATGCGTTGCAACCACCAGCAACGTGATGAACAGCACCGCAAGGAACAGCCAGTCCAGCACGAAGGTGATGAACGGCAGTTTGAACATGTAGAAGCCAACGTCGTTGCCGAAGTAGCTGTCCGAGATGCCAAACGACTTGCTGTTGCGGAACATCAGCCAGTCCTGCCAGCGGCCGATGGCAGGTGCGGCGAAGAGCAACCCAAAGATGACCGCCACCGCGAAGCGGAACATGCGCATGCGATGTCCGAAGAACTCGTGGAACCGCTCGACCAACGGATGCGTGTTGGCCGAAAAAGTGGTGGGCGCCAATCGGTCGGCGATGATCAGGTTGAGGAGTGCCAGCACGATGAAGGTGCCTGCGAAGAGGGCGAACATCGTCAATTTCGCGCCGAGCACGCCCCAGAAAACATCTGTGCGGCCCACCGACTGATGCCACAGATACTCGACAAAGAAGCCCGAGATGAAGCGAGCCGAGAGCAACAACCCCACCAGCGCCACCGCGGCGATGATGAGTAGCGCTCGCCCACGGTCGCCAAGACGACTGGGCTTGCGGACTGGGGGTGGAATGTCTGCAGGGTTCCGCACGCGGCGAAGACTACCGGGGTGCTCGCTGCAGCATGCAGCGGCATCCCTCGTGCGCCGGAGCACACAGGTTGTCGGTGGGGAACGGCTGACCGGCCGGAATCGCTCCCGCCAGTGCGTTGTCCTCCGCATCCGGGCAGGCCGGCCCATTTGGGTCGACCGACCAGCACACCGGTGTACCCGGCGTCAACGCGACGAGGGCGCCGCGGCCGAACGCCATACGGGCGACGTCGTCGAGGTGTTCGTCGATGCGCTGGGTCTTCCACTCACGGTAGAGCGCGCGCACCAGATCGCCAAGCTCGCCATTGTCACCATCAGCATCCGTCACTGCACGGGCCACTCGCAGGCGCAGCGGGTCAATGATCGCCAACGCGAGCGCATCAACAGCCGGCTGCAACGCCTTCGCCCGATTGATCTCGCGCAGATGATCGCCTTTCCCGCCGTCATCCACGCTGGCGGCCCCGGCTAATGCAGCCAATCGCAGCTCGCCCTCAATTGCAGCGGCGTAGCGCTGCGCGTGGTCGGCGGGCGCCGGCAACAGCGTGTCGAGTGCCCGAACAGGTTCGGGGCGGCGCAAGATGTGCAGCACGTCGTTTTGTTCATCGGCCAGCACCCGCTTCAGTTTGCGAGCCGCTGCCACAATCAGCGGCGTCAGCTCAGCGTCGCGGCGTCCGAACGGCGTGTCGTCGGCCTCGACCATCAGCACGGGCGCGGCGGGCGATGCATGGAACACCGAGAGCTCCTCGGTGGCATCGACATCCTGAAGCAGCTCGGCGACCTCGACCAGAGCGCTGGGAGCTTCCTCAGTGTCTGGTTGCAGAATGTCCGGCTCCGCAGCCTGTGTGTCGTCATCGGTGGCCTGCTGGGCGACCTTGTCGGCACGAGCGGCTCGAAGACGGGCGAACAGATCCTCGACAGACGCCTTCGACTCGCCACCCTCATCATCAGTGTCGTCGTCGGCCGAGGCGTCAATGATCGCGTCGGGCGCTTCAAAGAGCGCGACAACGTTCGCCATTGACCCATCGCCGTCAGCCTCGTCGAGCACTTCGAACTCAACCTCGACAATCTCGACAACGTCAACGTCAACAACGTCAACAACGTCAACAACGTCAACCTCAACAAGGTCGACGTCAACGACATCGAAGTCAACGGGCTCAACGTCGTGCCCGGCTTCCAGGTCAAGGTCAGGCTCGGCTTCCAGGTCGGCGATCGCCAACTTGGGCCGCGCGTCGGTGGCGGGCACCATCAGCGGTATGGGGCCGGTGGTGGGCGAAAGGTTGACGTACTCGGACGGCTCGCCCAACGGCGTCATCTCCGCCATCACATCAACGGCGGCAATGCGAGCACGTTCGAACGCATTCAGCAGACGGTCGCGACCGTGCACCAACTGCTCGATTTGTTGGCGCGCCAGCTCGCGGCGCCGGGCGAGCTCGCCCAGCACTCGCTCGCGATACGCACGAGCTTCGTTGACCATTTCGCGGCCTTGCTGCTTCGCCATCTGCAGCTCCGACTCGGCGTCGGAGCTGGCGTCCTGGCGGCGGCGCGACGATTCAATCTCGGCTTCCTCGCGCAGGCGTTGGGCCTCATCAGTGGCCTCACGCAGCACACGCGAGGCACCGTCTTCGGCGCGCATTTTGATCTGCGTCGCGGCCTCACGGGCCGTGGAGAGAATGCGAACTGCTTCCTCGCCCAGCATCCTGGTGACGAGTTCCTCGTCGAGGGCGACACCGGCGCTGGGGGCGTTGCGCTGCGACATCCGCAGTTCGCGTTCAAGGAACTTCTCGCGCTCCTGCAGCCGAGCCAATTCGGCCGCAACCATGCGGAGAAACTCGCGCACTTCCTCGGGCTCGTACCCGCGGCGGGCGCTAGAGAAGCTGGCCGTCGACACTGCCGTCGGCGACGAGGGGTCGGGACGTGAGAACGAAATGGCCATTGAGTGCAAATCGTAGGTGCGATTGCCGCCGAAAGGGTGGCATAGCACCGCCCCGTCGGTTCAGGAGTCGGTGGCGGGAGGCGGGTCGACCAGTTTCACTGGGTCGCCGCCGATTCTTTCCAGTGCCGCCAACGCCTCCTCGACGGTGGCAACGGGGATGATCTCCACGTTGTCGCCGACGACTTTGCGGGCGGCGGCGATCCTGTCGTTGGGGCCCTGCTGATCTTGCGATGTGGGGACCAAGAAGTACTTCACGCCGACCTGCAGCACTGCCGACGCCTTCGAGTTGAGGCCGCCGATTGCGCCGACCTTGCCCTCAACGTCGATGGTACCGGTGACCGCAACTCGCTTGCCACCCATCAGATCCCCTTCGGTGAGCTCGTCAATCAAAGTCAGCGTGAACGCCAATCCGGCCGACGGACCCCCGATGCGGTCGGTATCGATAGCAACGTCCAGACCATCAGGCAGTGCGACCGTGGTGGTGTCGATCGGCCTGAAACCGATGATGGTGCGCGGCGGGTCTTCGCCCGGCGAAAGGATCGTCTCGACCTGGCCCGACATCCCCTCCCCAGCGCGCTCGAACTCGATGTCAATCATCTTGCCGGGCTTCACGCCCTCCAGCGCACCGGGTAGGTCATCGATAATCGTGACATCAACGCCGTTGACCTTCCTCAGCACATCGCCCGGGTCGAGCAGCTTGTCCGCAGGGCTGTACTGCAGACACTCGGTGCCAGCCTCATTTGGCTTCAGACACAGGAGATAATCAATAATCACGTCGCCTGGCTCGATCTGGACGGGGTAGCCAGCGGCCTTCAATGCGACGTACATGGCGTTGTCCTTGGCGCTGCGCATCTGCTGCTGGCCGGCCTGAATCAGCTGCGCCTGCGATTGGTCGCCGTACTTGTCGCGATGACTCTGCAGCCTGGCCGCCGGGTTGTGCCGCGCGACAAACCAATCAACCATGCTGATGTTCGGTTGGGTGATGGTGACGAAGTACACCTGCCCCGCCGAGTCAAAGGTGGGAGCGCCAGTGATGGACATGCGGGGCTCAACCGGCTCGGCATCAGCGGGAACGAGTGCGAACTCCATCGACTCTGAGGTCGGTTGCACACACGTGGGTGGGCTGGCGGAATCGAACTCCCGGCAACGAGGCTTCTCGATGAAGACCGTGCTGGGAATGAAGCTGAACACAACGGGAGCAGCAGCAACAGCAATTCCGAATACCGCCAGCGGCACTGCCCACCGCCGCTGGCTCGTACGCGGCGCCCTGACCGCCGGTGCGGGCTCGGGTACCATCTCTTCTTGCGTGAGTATCACTGAAGTCACCACCGCTGCTGGCTGGATTGCCGGTCTTGCCATTGTGGCCTTGATCGCGGCTGGATGGCGAAAGCCTGCCAGAGCGACGGCCGATCCGGCACGCGCCCGACGTCCATCTTCCGCGCCCGCGGGCGTGGAGGTGGCCGAGGTGAGGGCTCCGATGGCCCGGCGGTCGCCGTGGTGGCGCCGTGTGTGGTCCATCGTTGCGGGCAGCGTGTTGGCCGTCTGGATCGGCGCTGTGGTCGCCACGATTATCGGCGTCGGTACCGCCGTGCTCGTGGTCACCCTCACGAACATGTTGAAACGATGACACCATGACATCCATGACCTCCACGACCTCATGACGCAGCAACACTGGCGAGAGCTGGTCATCGCCGGCCACGAGGGGGACGAGCCGACCGCCCGCAGGGCGCTGGCCGAACCTGACCCAGTCGCCCGCCAACTGGGGCTCGGTGCGCTGGCGAGGATGAATGCACTCACCGACGAGGACCTACGACTGGCCTTCGCCGATACGGATGCAATCGTGCGTCACCGGGCGGTCACGTTGGCTGCAACTCACCGCACAGTGTCGGTGATTGAAATGTTGCGCGATCCGCAAGCATCGGTGGTCGAGGCGGCGGCATGGGCTGCCGGCGAGCAAGAAGCCGTCGAGGACGAGGTGCTGTTGTTGCTCTGCGAGCTGGGTGCCAACGCCAGCGACCCACTGGTTCGCGAAGCCTCCATTGCTGCGCTCGGGGCAATCGGCGACGAACGCGGGCTGCCAGTCATCCTGACCGCGTGCACGGACAAGCCGAACATCCGGCGCCGGGCCGTGCTGGCACTGGCACCGTTCACTGGGCCCGATGTCGAGGCGGCCCTCGCGGCCGCATTGATCGACCGGGATTGGCAGGTACGTCAGGCCGCTGAAGACCTGGCGCCACACATGGATATCACCGTCGCTGGCGATCTCGAAGATTGTTAGTACTAAAACCAATCCGCCGGTGTTCTTGCTCCGAAGCTCCCGTAACCAGCCAGCACTCGCTGGCCTGACCACAGGGAGATAACCATGAAGAAGCTCGTTCTGCTCGTTGCAGCCGCCGCCGCCGGCGTGCTGCCCATCGCCGCGTCCGCAAGCGCAGCACCCCGTGCAGGGGACCCCACCAAGACCATTGTTGAAATCGCCTCGTCCGATCCGCAGTTCTCGACGCTCGTCGCAGCGCTCGGCGCCGCCGATTTGGTCGGCCCGTTCGACTCGTGCACCGACGCCAAGACCACGGTGTTCGCACCCACAAATGCCGCATTTGCGGCCGCTCTCACAGCGCTGGGCATGACCGCAGATCAGCTGCTCGCTCAGAAGCAACTGCTCACCAGCGTGCTGACGTACCACGTCGTTGCGGGCGAGGTAAACGCCACAACCGTCGTCGGGTTGACAGAGGCCACCACACTCAACGGAGCGAAGATCAAGATCAAGGTCGTCGACGGCTCTGTGATCCTGAACGACACCGTCAAGGTCATCGCTACCGACATCCAGGCCTGCAACGGCATCATCCACGTCATCGATGCAGTGTTGCTGCCCCCGTCGGCACCCGCTGGCGAGATGCCGGCAACCGGCGCCGCATCTGAAGGCATCGCCCTCAGCGCCGCTGCGTTGCTGCTCGGCGGTCTTGGGGCGTTGGCGTTCAGCCGTCGCCGCCGCACCGTGGTCGCCTAGTCCACACTCGTCAACAACCCCCGTGCAACTTGTCGTTGCATGACATCAGTTTCGGCCCCGTCCCCTGCTCCCGCCGGGGGGCGGGGCCGTTCCATTTGACGGAGACGAACGACACAGCCCGCCGACCGTCCGCTCCACGGCGGGCCGCCCTACAGTGCCGAAATGCATCGTCTCGTTGGTTTGCTGTTCGTTGCCGCACTCGTTGCCTCGTGTAGTTCGTCCAAAGGCGCGGTCAGCGAGCCGACCTCGGTATCAGCCACCGAGTCGACGACCCTCGCCGTCGCTACCACCGAGTTCACCACCGCACCGCCGACCGCCCCCACCAAAGAGCCCGCGGCGACCGAACCCACCACTGTTGTGCCAGATCCCATCGACGGACGGCCGTTTGACGTCTTTGTTCCGTCCACCTACACGCCCGACACGGCGATGCCACTGGTCGTACTGCTGCATGGCTTCGGTGCCAGCGGCATCATCCAAAACCTGTACTTCGGACTGCAGCCGTTGGCGGAAAGCCGTGGCTTTCTCTACGTGCACCCCGACGGCACCATCAATGTGATCGACAAGCAGTTTTGGAACGCGACCGACGCCTGCTGCGGTTTCGGCTCCACTGTTGATGACGTGGCGTACCTGACAGCGCTGGTGAAGGACGTGCAGAGCAACTACAACGTCGACCCGAAACGGATCTACTTCGTGGGTCATTCCAACGGCGGCTTTATGTCGTACCGCATGGCGTGCGACCGCCCCGACATGGTCGCCGCCATCGTCAGCCTGGCTGGCGCAACGTGGGAGGACAACACGAAGTGCAATCCTTCCGAGCCAGTCAGCGTGCTGCAGATTCACGGCACAGCGGACGGCACCATCGGGTTCGAGGGCGGCGCCTTCCTGGGCAACACCCACCCTGGCGCGCGTGAAACGGTAGCCACCTGGTCTGCCAACAATGGGTGCACCGGACCAGCCAGCGAACTACCCACCCCGCTCGACCTCGATGCGAGCATTCCGGGCGACGAGTCAACCGCAACCGAGTACGGCGGTTGCCCGGTCGGTGGCGCAGTCGAGCTCTGGGTGATCCCCGACGCGCCACATATCCCACCGCTGTCATCCACTTTTGGCGCCGACATCATCGACTTCCTCTTCGCCCACCCGAAGCCGTAGACCGTGCGGCGCGTTGCGACTGCCCTTGTCATTGGTGCGCTGTCGGTGAACGCGTGCAACGCCGAGGGCAAAACATCGACGGCACCGACCACGTTGGCCGTCTCCGTAACAACGACCTCGCCGTCAACGACCGACCTCAGCACCATCGACGACGCGGTTGCCGACCGTCCGTTCAAGGTGTTCGTGCCCGCGACATACGACGGTGCAGTAGCCGTGCCACTAGTGATCCTGCTGCACGGGTTTGGCATCACTGGCGAGATGCAGGACGACTTCTTTCACGTTCAGCGACTCGCAGAGTCGAAGGGCTTTTTGATGGTGAGCCCCGACGGAACACGCAACGCCGATGGCGCAACGTTCTGGAACGCAACCGACGCGTGCTGTGGGTTCGGCGCGACGGTCGACGACTCGGCCTACCTTGCGGCCGTGATCCAACAGGTGAAATCGGACTACGCCGTCGACGCACACCGTGTCGTCCTCGTCGGTTTCTCCAACGGGGGCTTCATGTCCTACCGAATGGCGTGCGACCATGCCGATCTCATCGCCGGCATTGTCAGCATCAGCGCGGCCACGTTTCACGACCCCGCACGATGTGCACCCTCGTCACCGGTGAATGTTGTCGAAATTCACGGCACCAACGACGAGACCATCGCGTTCGAGGGCGGCACGTTCGAGGGCACCGCTCACCCCAGTGCCGAACAGACAGTCGCGGACTGGGCCGCGTACAACGGCTGCGACAACTCGTCCCAGATCACCACCGCGACGCGCGACTTGGCACGAACACTCATGGGTAGCGAATCAAGCGTCACTCGTTATGACGGCTGCCCGGAGGGCGGCGCAGTGGAGCTCTGGACGATTGTCGGCGGCGAACACGTCCCCGACCTGTCGAGCTCCTTCAGCGAACAGGTCATCGACTTCCTCCTTGCCCACCCGAAACCCTGAACGACCCGGCAAACCCTGCACGACCCGGCAACTCCGAACCGCTAGAGGTCGTAGCGGTAGACGTTGGTGTCTCGCTGGGTGAAGCCGATGCGCTGGTACAGCCGGTTCGCCGCCTCGCGCGACGGGCGGCTGGTCAAGCTGACGGCCTTGACCCCACGAGTGCGAGCTTCGGCCAGGGCGGCCTGATTCAACGAGTCGCCCACACCATGACCGCGAGCGCTGCCGTCGACGACGACATCCTCGATCCACGCTTTGAGGCCCGTGGGGATGCGGTAGAGCACCAGCGTGAGGGTGCCAACAATCGCTGCGTCCAGGCGCGCTAGAAACACCACCGACCCTGGGTCGGCGACCAACAGCGCAACCTGCGCGGCATCCGGCGGCGGTGAACTCTGCGACAACTGTGGAATGAGGTGGGCAAATGCCTGCACCAGTTCATCGCTGGCAATGGTTGCAATCTCGATCGTGACACTCACGGCACGTCACGCTAATGGTGTCGTGATTCCTCCGCTGCGACTTGAAGCGCGCGGCCGAATATGGTGCGCCGTATGGAACCCGCCCGTGCTCTCGCAGCCGCCCTAGAACCCGTCGTCGGCCAGGTGTACTTCTCTCCCGAATGCCATGCCGGCTACGCCGCCCTGGGGTTCGCTGCCAGCGCCAACCAGGTTGGTGGCGTCGCGCTGCCCGACGGGCCGGCGTACTTCACCAGCCGCGGCTCGGTCATGGGCCAGGTTCCGGGTGAAGTAGTCGCTGCCGCGTTTGCAGTGTTCAACCCAGCCGCTGTCATCCCCTCTGTGCGTTATGGCTGGACGCTCACCGACGCCGCCACCATCTGCCAGGTACGTGACAATGGCGCAATTGCGCAGCTGGAACGACTGCTGGGCGCGGCACCCGCAGGCGTCGAGCGCGCTCGCGCCATTCTGACCCGCGCAGTCGAGCCACTGCGGCCAGAAGGGCGTCCGTTGTTTGCGGGCGTGCGTTCGCTGCAGATGCCCGCCACAGACCTGGGCGTGGTCTGGCGACTGGGCGACCAACTGCGCGAGTTCCGCGGCGACAGCCACACGGCGGCCTGGATCAGCCTCGGCATCGATGCCACGGAGATCGGCTTGCTCAGCGAGCTCTACTGGGGTCTGCCAATGCGCAGCTACAGCCGCACACGCGCCTGGAGCGACGAGCAGTTCGAGGCGGCGCACCAACGGTTGCGGTCGCGCTGTTTGGTCGACGAGATCGGTTTCACAACCGCCGGTCGCGAACTGCGCGAGAAGGTCGAGACCAACACCGATCTGCAGATGTCCGGAATCGTCCGCGGGATGGGCGACTCGCTGCAGGAGCTCGTCGACATTCTCACTCCGTGGGGCGAAGCAGTTCGCGCCGGCCAGGGCTACCCGGCGTCGGGACCGCACGACCTCGCCGATCTTGCTGCCGACATGGCCAACGGCCGCTGATACGGTCCGACCGTGATCCTGCACACGCTCGCCGATGTTTCCACCGAACAGTTCGCCGACCACACCGGTTGGAATCCCAAGGCTGAGGGCTTGTGCCAGGGAGAGGTGTGTGTGCCTGCCGCGGGCAGCCTGCGCGCCGACGGCACCGTCGACATCGAGATCGCTGCACAGCGGCTGGGTATGCCGCTGGTCCACGACGCGGACAGCGGAGTGTGGGCGCTCGGCCCGGCCACGCTCGGCGGCAAGGCGCTGACCACGGCAACCGCAGCCGACCCGCTGCTTCGCACGCACGACGGGCAGCCCTTTCGCTTGTCATCGCTGCATGGCCGCAAGGTGCTGCTGGTCGCCTGGTCCAGTTATTGAGGCTGTCGCACCAGCCTGCCCGGGTGGCAGGCACTCCACACTGAACTCGCAGCACTTGGCCTCACCGTCGTCACCGTCGCCCTCGATGTAGAGCCGGCACACACCACCAAGTGGATCGATGCGGCGCAGCCCGGCAACCCTGCGCTGGCACATCCCAGCCTGGTCGATACCCAGCACATAACCGACGAGCTGTTTGGCTTCAGCAACATCCCAATGGCTGTGTGGATCGACGAGACGGGCACCATCGTGCGCCCTGCCGAGGGTGCCTCCATCGAAGCCAGCCCGCTGCGCAACATGGAGATTCCCGAAGGTTTGCCCGAGCGCATCACGCGCATGCTCACCGAAGTGAAGAAGATCCCCGACATAGCGATCGACTATCGGGCGGCAATCGTCGACTGGGCCACCAACGGCGCTGCGTCGCCCTACGTCCTGTCAGCCGACGAAGTGGTCGCCCGCTCGCAACCGCGCGGCGAGGATGAGGCCCGCGCCGCAGCCTGCTTCGAGCTTGGGGAGTTTCTGCGTCGCACCATTGGCCCGGACGCAGCCGTGGCATGGTGGCGCGAAGCGCACCGCCTGTACCCCGCCAACTGGACGTACAAGCGCCAGGCCTGGACGTTGGTCACCACCCAAGACGGTGCCGAGGACAACGACCTGATGCAAGGCCCCACCGATGTCTACGAAGGCAACTGGCTCGACGACGTCATTTCCTCAGGCGGCGGCGAGGCCTACACCATCGTCCCGCAGCTCTAACGAGCGGCCATACTCACGACGAAGTTGCGCGGTTGGCGTCCAGCCAACCCGTCGCGAAGTCGACGATCTCGCGCACGTCACACGCGATCACCTCGCCATCACCCAACGGCAGCCGCACCTCGCGGCCCGTCTCGGCAGCAAACGCCGCACCCGCCGCTTCGAAGTCGTGATTGTCATAATCGACGTCGTCGTATGTGACCCACTGTCGCTCGCCGTCAACTGTCACCGGAACACCAAAGGTGATGGAGTGATCCAGTGCCCAACGCGTGCGCGACTCGGCAAGGTGTAGCGACGTGTTGTTGGCATGCCCGACACCGAGCAGCACAATTCGCGCGTTCAGTTGGTACAGACGAGTCAATGGCGAACCCTCGCCGAACGCGCCCGTCATCGTGTGAGGGCGCAGCACCTCGAGCGCCGCTGGACCATTTGCCATCAGCGACACCGCAGGGTGTTCGCTGCGAACTGTGCCAGGCAAATGGCGGAAGCACTCGGCAATCGCGCCCATCCCCACCATCGGCGTCAGCGCTGCGTCGTAGGCGGGCATTTCGTCGCGGATCGTTTGCCACCACGCCTGCGGCACAGGGGGCGCCTCCCATCGTGACGGCTCGCTGAGGACCGGTGACATCGACGGCATCACGATGGTTCCCGTCGGGCCTACTGCATCGCCAAGAGCGAGCACAACCGTGTGCGCTCCGCCCACCACCCACCCCAACCGCGAGAGCGATGAATGCACGATCACCACACCGCCGGCCCGAACTCCAGCGGCTCGCAGGGCGGCTGCTATCGACGCACGGGTCACGGGCGCATTGGTTCGCGCAATCACCGCTGCCTCGCCAACCAGCGGCGCCAAGGACTCGTCCATGTCGTCATGCTGCCACGCGGTCCTCCACGAGCGCTGCAGCTGTGCCCAAGTTGCATCGGGCGATGGCGATAGCGTGACGAGTCATGGAGCACGTCCGCTGGCTGGCGCAACCCTCGCTACAGCGCCCCATCGTGATTGCGGCATTTACCGGCTGGAACGATGCGGCCGACTCGGCCAGCAACAGCGTTCGGCACCTCGTCGAGGCGTGGCAGGCACAGCCGCTCGCCGAGATCGATCCGGAGGAGTTCACCGACTTCGCCACGGTCCGCCCACACGTCCGTCTCACCGCTGAACAACGGCGCACCATCGTCTGGCCGACAGTTGGTGCATGGAGTGCCAGCACG